>CAZLFV010000004.1:0-66364 GCA_964558915.1 uncultured Eubacteriales bacterium
ATTTCCTCGCTGGGGAAATCGCAGCGTGACTTCGAGCCACATCTCCCGAGCCTCGCCGGAGGGGTGAACCGCGCAGGACCCACCCCTCATCACCGAAACGGATCCGCTTGCTAGCCCGAAAGCTTTGTTACCCGCCTCCGAGATAGGGGAAAATGGCGATAATATCACCGTCTGAAAGAGGAGCAGTCAGGCCACCCAATGACTCGACGGGCATGCCGTTCATAATGATAACCGTCTGGGGATTCAGCTTTTCCTCTTCCGCAAAGATGTATTTTTCCCGCTCGGCCGTAGTGCACAGGACCTTGAGGAGGTCGCGAAGACGAGATCCACCGGCCAGTCGAACCTCCCTCTCACGTTCTCCAAAAATATCACGGAAATAGGCCAGGAACTTGACCTTGATGGTCATGTCTTTAGCTCCCGATTTTCTCCCGCAGCAAGTCGGGGGTATCGCGGTCCTCGATATCGAAGACCTGCAATGGAACCATCTTCAGGCGGTCCCGAAACTCTGCCAGGGCACTTCGCCGCACGACCAGAAGACAGCGCAGGGCCGGATCGGGCAAGACCGATTGAAGCGCCGGCCATATTCCCCTTCCTTGAAGTTCCAGAGGACCGGCTTCATCGATAATGAGTAGATTCGTTCTGCGCCAGCGAAGTACTATCTTTTTCGCTGTCTCCAGAGCGTCGGGGATGAAAAAAAACGGTCCGACCTTTTCACTGTCTGTGGGGCCTTCTTTCCGGAGATAGGGCAGTCTTTTTTTTCTCCTCAGGTCAAAAAGATCGTACCCGATAATCTCTCCGCCTCTCAGCACGGCTAGGCTCAGGAAGCCATCCAGCCCAATTCCCTGTCTGTTCCATTCTCCAACAAGCTTCCGGAGGAGGCTCGTCTTTCCGGAATGAACCGGACCCGTGAGTACGAAGATCATGAGCCAAAAATAAACTAGAAAAACAGAGAAGTCAAAAAGAGCAGATGGGTCTCCTGAATCTTCAGCGGACAGCGACCTTCGAATCCCGGCTTACAAATCTCACGGGCTGGCCCGTCGGAGCGTTGGCAGAAATGCTCGTCACAGCAATGCTTGTCTCTCCTTGAGCCACCGCCTCACAGACAAGAACGGCCAGGCCTCCTCCTCCCTTGAAGCCTCGATTGACCTGAGGGCTGGAGAGCCCGATCGTGCAGCTTCCTCCGGGATTGTTCACATTCTTCAGGAACGGGGCCTTCCCTCCCATCTGCCGGGTCAGGTCGCCTTCGATGACGTCCTTGAGTTTGATGACCTGGGGGTTAAAACTTAAGTTCAGCGACAGGTTGCCGACTTCCTGCTGCGTTCTTAAGTTGACGCTAACCCGAAACTCCCTTCCCTGAGGGACCTCAAAACTCGCTGGGTCAAGGGAGATTTGGTTAGCCCCGGGCTCCTCGCTGGGCTGCTCCGCCGGCTCTTCCTCTACCCCCGTTATCTCTCTTTTTTCCCCGATTCCCTCGGATACGAGGATCCCTTCTCCGGGAGCGCGTTCTTCTTTTCCTGCCGTACTTACGCCCTCGAGCTGAACCCAAAGCGGCTTGCGATCCTCGGCCGTTTGGGGAACGGAACGAATGATATAGGGAGTAATGGTCATGATGAGTTCAGTCTTGTCGATGGTCTGGTCGGTTACGCCGAAAAGGCTGCCCAGGACGGGAATGCTCGTGAGCCCGGCAATGCCGCGGAGAGATTTTCTCTCTTCATCTCTGAGGAGGCCGGCCAAAAGGTTTGTCTCTCCATCCTTGAGCCTGAGCGTATTCTTGACTTTTCGGGTGCCGATGATAGGGATATCCGCGTACCCGCTCCCGGCTATATTGGTAATCTCCAGTTCGATCTCTAGGGTGATTTCGCCCTCGATGTGAATCTTCGGCTTAATCTTGATTTTGAACCCGACATCCTGATAAGTAAAGGATGTCACAGGCTGCTGATTGACGCCGCCCGCCGCAATGGGAGTAAAAGTCGTCTGAGGAATGGGCACCTGCTGCCCGATCATCGTCTCGATGTCCTCATCGCTGACGCCCCTAAGCCTCGGCTGCGCCAGGACTTTGGTATCTGCATCGGATGCCAGAAACCTGATGAAGGCCGTCGGCAAGTTGATCTGGTAGCTGCTCGTTTCACCCAAGGCGATCTCCCCAAGGTTATACCAGCCGGCGTTTGCCTCACCCTCAACTGCCCCGGGTCCAGCGTATCTAAAACCCACGGCCTCGTCGATGTCCAGCCCGATCTGCCTGAGTTTCTGGCGGGACACTTCCATAATCTCGAGGTCTATGATGATCTCTCCCTTGGGCTTGTCCCATTTTCTGATCAGCTCGGCAGCCAGTTCGAGGTTCGCCGGCGTATCTCTCACAGTGACCGTGTTAAGGGTTTTATCCACGAAAATATTGGGGGCGCGGTATTGCGTCCGGAGCATCTGTTGCAGGGCGGCAAAAATATCCTGGGCATTGATATTGGACAGGTAAAAGACCATGATGGCGTTCTGCTCGTACTGGATTCTCTTGACCGGCTGGTCGGGAACGATGATGACCGTCCTCTCATCGATCACGCGGTAAAAATTCTTGCTGGCAAGACAGAGATAGCCCACCGCTTCTTCAAATTCTCTCCCCGAAAGGTCGATGGAGAGGGGCATATCCTTGAAGAGTTCGTCGAAAATGATGTTGATCTGGGCATGTTTTCCAAGAGCTTGGAAAATCGAGCGCAGGCTGGCTTCAGTGAACTTGAGCTCGATCTTTTCGGGGCCCACTTTCAGCTTGACCGGGTAGCCCAGCTTCTCCATTTTCAGCGCTTCTTTCGGGGCGGGCTCTTGAAAGGTTCGCCTCATTTCCTCGATAATGGCTCTATTGGAAGGATCATAAGAAAGCGCCTTCTGGTATTCCTTGGTCGCTTCGTCTTTCTTTCCATCTCGAAAGAGCCTTCTCGCTTCCTGGAGATGGGACAAGCTGGCGGAAATCCTCACCCGGGTCAAGGAGAGCTTGTAGGTATAATCCTTCGGGTTTTCGGCAATCGCTTTCTCGTAATAACTGATGGCTTCATCCCAGTTCCTGTTCACCTCAGCCTGGGCCCCAAGGTTGTAATAATGGGAGCTGAAGCTCGCGCAACTCCAGAACGATAGCGCCGCTATAATTAATATCAAGCTGCGTTTTCTCATCGTCATTCTCCTTCTAAGGAAAATTTCCTTGTCGTGGAGTCGGGCATGACGACTTCCAACTCCCGCGGAGTGATTTTTCCGATCCGAATACCCTCCAATACTACTTCTCCCTCTATTACAGCCATTGGCTGGCCTTCCAGGATGACCAAAGCAGTTATTTTTTGTGAGGACCTGGTATATTCGATAAAGCCGATGTACCTAAGATTGACATTCAGGGTCGGAGGAGCTTGCGCTTGTTCCCCCTGAGTTTCAACCTGCTCCGAGGCAATTAACGGGGATGGCTCCTCGATGATCGGCCGCGCCGTGGCTCCAAACGATGGCTCCGGAGAAAATATGTTCCTTTTGGAGACGACAGGCGCGTCTCTCTGGACGCGGAGCAAGTCCATCCTGATGAGACTCATTTTTGACCTTTCCCTGGAGGAGTTTTGGGCCGAGGGGAGAGCAACCGCCCCCGCGCCAACTCGGCCAACCCAGATAAAAACCCAAACGACCGCCAGAATCTTAGATACTCTCATAGTATCCCGCCAGAACAACCCTGAGTTCGAGGACGTTTCCGCCGGCGCTGACCTTTATAAAGTCGATTTTCTCGAGGACAAGGAATTTCGGAAATCGTTCGACCGTGTCGAGGAATCTCTTAAGAATAGGATAGGATCCGGTAAAGGTAAAAGTGACATTGACCCGCCTAAAGCTCCCCTTTTCTAGGTTCATGTAGTTATACCGAATGGAGCGCAGGGCGATTCCGGATTCGGCCAGAATTTTTTGGAGGTCCACTCGGAGTTCGTTGAGGCCCTCAGTCTCTTTAAAAAAGTACCTTTTTTTCAGTTCGGCCATATCCTGCTCTGCCTGCTCCCATCTCGAGCATTCCTCAGCGCTGGCGCTTAGGGATCCGGTCGCTTCGGAGGCGACTTTCTCCCTGACCTGGAGATCGCTTTCCAAACCAAGATACCGGCGCCGCTGACCCAGGGAGAAGAACACGAAAAAGGCCAGGACAAGAAGAAAGGCAAGGGCCAACACACGGAGAAGCCTTTTCTCGTTTTCGTTCAAAACGCTAAATATTTCTATCATAGCTGACTGTGATTTCCGAAGTCAGTTGACCCTGTTCATTTCTCTCTTCGCTTTCCACCAGGGGCAGACTGAAGTTCTGGGCCTGAAGATTACTGATCAGTTTGAGAAGGTCATCCAGGCTTTCGGAGACGACCTTAAACCGAACCTGGACTCGGGAATCGTCGACGAGCGTGGGGGCCAAGGAGAGAATATAGCTTGGGCCGGGAAGGCAGTCTTCGAGCCGGGAAAAAAATCCGGTCCAGGAAAAGCTCTTCTTCAGGATAATGCGGTTGATCAGGTCAATTTTATCTTTGTCCCGACTCGCGGCCTCCTTGCTCTTGGCCACAAGCCGTGTCCTCTCTTTTTGATCCGCGAGGATGGCCTCATTGACTTTTTTAAGAGAGATTTTGACCGTTCTTTTCTTCACGTTGAAATGGAAAAAAAGGACAGCGGAAAAAAGGGCTAAAACAAGAAGCGCGGTTCCGACAAAGCCCGCCAGGACAAGAAAGAGCCTCCTGTTGCGCAAAGGGGAGGCCGCCAAGTTCAGATGAATTCGTTTCATGGAATCTGCCCGGCAAGGGGCATGAGGATCTCTCGATCCGAAGACCGAACCTCAGCCAGGAGGGGAGACTCGATTGCCCTGATGGCCAGCGAGAACCTATTGGCTAATTGAGAAATGACCTCCTCCTGCCCCCCACCTAAACTTGAGCGCAACCAGAGGGAGCGAACCTTGCGCTTTTCTTTATCTTCGATAAAATGAACTGTATTTTCAATTTCCTTTGCTACCATCTCGATTTTTTGCTTCGCCTGAACCAGATTTAGGGGTTCAACGGCAAAAGGCTTGAAACGATAAAGCATCAGTTCGGATTGCGTGACGGCCGCAAGACTGAATGAATCCTCCTCAATGTTAGCCGCCATGAAGTCTTTCTCGATTTCCCAATCGACGAGGTTGAGAAGACTCAGAGAGGGGCTCGTCATGATCCCGACGTCAAGGCCAAGGCCGGCAAATAAATCTTCATATTCCTGGAGAACAGCTGTTTTGGCCAAGGAAACAACCACCTTGACCGAAGAGCTCGAAGTCATGACTTGATAGGAAAGGCGGTTCTCTTCTGGCAGAACGGGCATTTGTTTCTTGATCCGCCAGCGAAGGAGCTTCTCTCTTTCCCGCTCCGACGGAGGAAAGGACTCAAAGGAAAGGATAAAAACCTTCTGGCAGGCTTCCGGGATAAGGGCTGCCGCACTCTCCCTGGAGAACTTGAGCCCCTTCAGTCCCTTTTTTATGAGCCCGAGCAGAGTGGCCGCATCAGACATGTTCTTGCGGTCGAAATGCGGCTCGACAAGCCCTGCTGGCAAAGTCAGGGTCAAATGCTGTTTGATTGTTTTTTCCCTGACCGCGAGATGAATTGCGCTGATATAAGATGAAGACACTTGGACCACCACCTGGGGACAGGGGGGCACCGTGAGGTAATTCTTCAGTTTCTTTATGAGTTGAGCCATGCGTTCATTCGACAAAAGTCACTTTGTTCAACTCTTTGAGACTGGTCACCCCGCCGAGCACTTTTTCCAGTCCCACCTCTCTCAGGAAGACAATGCCCTCGTCCTTGGCCCTTTTTTTCACCTCCGAGAGCGGCTTCCTCTCCAAGATCATTTCCCTGATCACGTCGGATAATTCCAGGAGCTCGGCGATAGCCGTTCTTCCCTGGTAACCCGTAAGATTGCAGTCGGAACAGCCTCGGGCTTCATAGAATACCTGTTTCCTGTAGATGTCCGGCACCAAACCGGATTCGAGGAGCTGGTCGTCCCTGTATTTCACGGGATCTTTGCATCTCGGGCAAAGCACTCTCACCAGGCGTTGGGCCAGTATGCAGTTCAGGGCTGAAATGAAACTATAAGGGTCGACCTGCATGTGCAGAAAACGACCGATCACATCAAAGACGTTATTGGCGTGGACAGTGGTGAAGACAAGATGGCCCGTCAGAGCGGATTGGATGGCGATCTGGGCTGTTTCCGGGTCTCTGATCTCCCCCACCATGATCTTGTCGGGGTCATGCCTCAGGATGGACCTCAGCCCGCGAGCAAAGGTGAGCCCCTTTTTTTCGTTCACCGGGATCTGCGTGATGCCGTCGATCTGGTACTCGACCGGGTCTTCGATGGTGATGATTTTGTCCTCCGGCGATTTGATCTCCGTCAGTGCGGCGTACAGAGAGGTTGTCTTCCCGCTTCCCGTCGGCCCCGTGACGAGGATCATCCCGTAGGGCTGGGTGATGTACCGACGGAATTTTCGAAGCACATTGTCAGAAAAACCGAGGAGGTCCAGCTTTAACTCGGATATGGCCTCAGTAATCATCTCCTTATCGAGGATGCGGATGACCGCATCCTCGCCATAGATGCTCGGCATGATAGAAACGCGGAAATCGATCGTCTTATCTTTGATCTTGAGCCGGAATCGTCCGTCCTGAGGGACGCGCCGTTCGGCAATATCCAGGTCGGACATGACCTTGATGCGGGAAATGATCGGCGACTGGAACTTCTTGTCAATCGGCTCCATCGCCTCATTCAGAACGCCGTCAATGCGGTACTTGATTTTGACTCCGTCTTCTCTGGACTCCACGTGGACATCGCTGGCCCTCTTCTGCACGGCCGTAAAAATGATGGTGTTGACCAATTTGATGATCGAACCATCCTGGTCAGCCAGTTTCTCCAGCGAAATGACCTCCTCCTCTTCTCCGCTCTCTTTCTCAACCACCTGGACGATGAAACCTTCCGTGGCGTCCTTGAGGACCTGGAGGGCTGTTTCACTTTTGCGCAGGGCTTCCTGAATGGCCCATTTGGAAGCGGCATAAACCTGGACTTTTTTCCCCAGATAGGACTCGATCGAGTCGATCGTCCCGATGTCCGAAGGGTCGGCGATGGCAATTTTGAGGGAATTGTCATTCTCCTCCAGCGGAATGAAATTGGCCCGGTACAAAAACTCGGGAGGGAAAGACTGGACGAGGTCCCGGTTGACAGCGTGAGCCGAGAGATCGATATAAGGGACGTTGTATCTTTCCGCGAGTTTCTTGGTTTCCGTTTCTTCGGCGAGGCTGATTCTTTTAGCGTCCTCTTTCTTCATGTTTATCTCGTGACTCTGATAATATTAAAAATGGGAAGATAGACGGCCAGCAACATCAAGGCGACGAGGAGCCCCATGAAGATGATAATGACCGGTTCTATTAACGAGACAAACGTGTCGATTCTGGCTTGGATTTTTTCGTTATGGACATCGGCGACTTCCCTGAGCATGCCGTGCAAATTGGCCGAATTTTCTCCAATGCGCACCATATCGATGGCCAACTGGCTAAAAAAACCGGTCCGTCCCAAGGAATCAGATAGACTGCCTCCGTTCCTGATGTCATCCGGAACATGGCGCGTCCGTCTGGCCAGAAACTTGTTCGGAATGGCTTGAGAGGCGATGGGAAGGGCCTGGAGCAACGTGATGCCCGCCTCCAAGAGAAGTCCGAGAGTCCGGCTGAAGAGAGAAATGGCCGTTTCTGTCCAGACCGCCCGGGCATAGGGAATCTTGAGCTTGAGCCGATTCAGGAAGATATTCGTTTTCTCGTTCTTCTTAAGTTGCCCAAGGACCAGGATAAGGACGATCAGCAAGACAATCGCATAGGGCGTCAGTATTCTCAGGACTCCGGCAAAGCCGATCAGCAGACGAGTTATGCCAGGAAGCTGGGCCTCGAAATCCGTATAAAACCCGGAAAAACGTGGCAAAACAAAATTGACCAGAACGGCCATCAAAATCAGGGAGAAGACCAGGAGGAGCGTGGGATAGATGAGGGCAGCCCTGATCCGGGCCTTTGTCTGGGCAATCACTCGGGCGTAGTCGATATACCGCCCGATCAATCCAGGTAAATTCCCGCTTTGCTCTCCAGCCAAGAGAGAGGCGGTATAAACCTTGCCAAAATCCTTCTCAAACGGGCCGAAGGCTTCCGAAAGCGACTTGCCGCCCCGAATCTCTGCTTTCACCTTTACGAACATTTCCCTAAGATGGACATTCTTCGTCCGGCTGGCGATCAGCTCGATGCTCTTGAGGATAGGATAGCCAGCCCGGAGAAGAGCCATGAGCTCCTGATTAAACAGGATAAAGTCTTTGTCTTTGACTTTCTTCTCAAACGGAAGGGCCGGGAAAGGCAATTTTTTCCAGTCTTTCTTGACGGACAGGACGCAAAATCCTTCCGACTCAAAGTGCTTCCGGCATTCCTCGACTGAGGGGGCCAGAAAAGACTGGTTAAGATAGCGACCGTCCTCGGTGGCCAAGCGGCAGAGGAAATAGGGCATTTTATATATCAACCGACTTTTTCGTCAATTTTGAGTCAATGACACGTTCATATTAGGTTATCCAACCGGCTTTGTCAAATACGCCAAACCGGGACTTCTTCCCTCAAACCAAACCTTCCCCCTTGATTTTAGTCCATTCAGGCCTCTGGAAGTTGACAAAATATGGCAAAAGAATTATTTTAAAAGCAATGAAGAGAAAGCTTCTCGCGGGGACGGTCTTCGTTTTGCTGACTCTTTCTGTTTTCTTGTCCCGGTCTCAAGAAACTCGGCCCCCGGAGCAGACAAATCCTCCTCCAGAATCCGTCCCGGCTCCCCCCGAAGAATACCCGGCCAAGCAACCAAAATACGATTACATGAGCTCCTTTTTTTCAAGAAACACTAAACCTTTGGGACTCAAAGAAGATCAAGCATTGAAAAAACTGCTGCGGCAAAGAGGAATCATCTGGGCGGTTAGGACGCAAGTCAGGCATATCCTGGATTAGGAATGAGGCCTCAATATTTTTTTCCAAGATTGATTCATTTTTTTGGATTTCTCGCTTATGAATAAACGGATCATTCTCTCCCTCATTTTGATCTCTGTATTCCTTACCCTCGGGGGGATCAATATCTACGAGAAGATTGTCTGGAAGGAACCCACCGACGGGGCCGTTTGGCAAGAGAAATCAGGAAGGTTTGTCGCCACAAGTGTGGATCTCAACGGTCCTGCCTATCTCGCCGGGATCAAGAAAGGAGATATCCTCTATTCTATTAATGACCTTCCCGTTACCAACAAAATTGATATCGCCAAAAGCTGTTGGACCGCCGGGACAACTGGGCAAAAGGTCAAGTATCAGATCAGCCGGGAGGGAGAGCTTCTTTTCCCCTCCTTTTTCCTGGCGTCCAAAGGCTCCAAGCTCGCTTATTTCTACCTCGCTCTGATCGGACTCACCACTTTGATCATAGGTATCGTCGTTTTTTTCAATTCGAAAAAAACCTTCTCCCTGCCTTACCTTTATTTCTATCTCCTTTGCTTTGTCCTGTATTCCCTTTACGTCTTTTCCTCGACAGGACAAATGGATGTTCTCGACCGTATCTTTTATTGGTTGAACAAAATCGCCCTGCTGGTGTTTCCTCCGCTCTTGCTTCATTTCTTTCTCATCTTCCCCCAGCGCAAAAGAATCGCCAAGGAGAGAGCATCATCGATCTTCCTTTTCTATCTGCCGGCATTTCTTCTTCTTTTAGCTCACCTGGTTCTGTATCTTCCGTTTTCGCGAGGCTGGAATGACGGCGCAATTTTTTCCGCCTACAGCACTCTGGAAAGATTAGAAATATTCCATTTCGCCATTTTTACGATTATCACTCTCTTGGTGCTCGTCGGGAGCCTCCGCCAGCCGATCAATCTCTTGGTGGCAAAGCAGGTCCACTGGATTATCTCCGGGTTGGGAATTGGGTTTATTCCGTTTATCGTTTTCTATGTTGGGCCCTATGCTCTGGGACACGTCCCTTCGTCCTTTAGCGAGCTGACCATTCTTTTTCAAGCCCTGATTCCGCTGACTTTTGCTTATTCTGTTTCCCGATACAAACTTATGGATTTCGAGGTGCTGCTTAAAAAGGCCGCCACTCTTATTTTTTCCTACTTCGTCCTAGCCTGCCTGTATATTGTCCTGAGCTCGCAGACTGAAATGTTCTCAGAGAACAAGCTCAACGTGCTCATCCTCGGGGTTCTGGCCATGATTCTTGGAGCGACGCTCTTTACGCCGCTGAAAAAGCTGTTTGCCGCTCTTTTTGACAGATTCTTTTATAAGCGGGCGTATAAATACCGGAAAACTCTTCTCTTCATCAGCAAAGAGCTCAGCCGGGAAAGAAACCTTCAGCGACTCTCCCAATCGCTCACCGACCTCATCGCCAATGCTCTCTCCCTCAAGAGCCTGGCCCTGCTGCTTTATCAGGAAGACGGAGGCCAAACATTTCTTGTCTCCAGCTATAAGGGGGAGTCCGCCACGTTCCCCCAAACGATCACTCTTCATCCACAGTTTTGCCAGGAACTCAAGCAGAAGGACTTAATTTCCTTCGATTCCTTCTCCGATAGAAAAGAGCTTCAGATAGGGGCGGAAATTTCCTCAAGGCTGGGGTTCGCCCATTTTCTTCCTCTCAAGGTCGAGGAAAAGCTCGTCGGCTGCCTGGCCATGGGGAAGAAGATCGACAACTCCTTCTTGAACAGCGAAGACTGGGAGTTGCTGACGACCATATCCTCGCCGGTTAGCCTGGCCATTGAAAATGCTTCTCTCTACCAACAGGCCAGTATCCGGGCTGTTGAACTCGAGAGGCTCAAAGATTACAGCGAGAATATTATCGAAAGCCTGACGGTTGGAGTGGCCGTGCTCAACCAAAACGGTGCGGTCATCGGCTGGAACCGAGTCATGGAAAGAATCTTCTCGATGGAGAAACAGGAGGCCCTGGGGCGAGGGCTTCGGGACGTCCTCGGACCAAAGAATTTTCTGGCGCTCTTTCCTCCGGACACCCAGCAAGACTTTCGGCTCCTTGGCGAGATCACTCTGGAAATGCCCCAGGGGGAACACAAAATTTTTGACATTGCCAAAACTCCTCTCCTAGACAACACCATGAATCCCTACGGAACCATTGTCGTCTTTGAAGATATCACCGAGAAGATCCGCCTTCAGCAGCAGCTCGTGACCTCGGAAAAACTCGCCTCCATCGGGTTGCTTTCGGCGGGAGTGGCCCACGAAATCAACACCCCCCTGACCGGAATATCGAGCTATATCCAGCTCCTCCAGAAAAAGATGACCGATTCCCATTACGTCCAGATCCTGGGCAAAATCGAAGCCCAGACAGAGCGGGTTTCAAAGATCATCAAGAACCTTCTCAATTTCGCCCGCAATCCTTCAGAATCGGCCTTTCATAAAGTTAACATTGTGGACAGCCTTCAAGAGATCATCTCTCTCATTGACTATAAACTGAAGGCAATGAACATCAAACTGGACATGGACCTGACGCCGGTCCAGCTCATCTGGGCCCAGAATGAACGGCTGCAGCAAGTGTTCATCAATATCATCCTGAATGCTTTGGACGCCATGCCCAAGGGGGGGACCTTGAAAATCGGTGTCTCTAGGCAAGACAATGTTGTCATGATCAAAATCGCCGACACGGGCGCAGGGATCAAAAAACAGCATCTCCCCCACATCTTCGACCCCTTTTTCACAACCAAGGGCCTCGGCAAGGGAACCGGTCTGGGCTTGTCGATTTCCTACGCCATCATCAAAGAGCACGAAGGCCATATCGCCGTGGACAGCGAGGTGGGGAAGGGAACCTGCTTCACGATTTCTATCCCGGCCGACCTTGAGTTGAAAAAAACAAAACCCAGGTCCTCTGATATCCGGAACTCAAATGCCAGATAAAGGGACTATTCATGTTATTGACGATGAACCGATTATCCACGAGGTTTTGAGCCAGTTATTGACCTCGGAAGGATATGATATCGAGATTTCATCGTCTGGCGAAGAGGCCCTAGAGAAGCATTCCTCGCAAGCCTACGACGCGGTCCTTTTGGACCTCCTGATGCCAGGTCTCAGCGGCATCGAAGTCCTCAAGGGAATAAAGAAAATTGACCCCCAGGCCAGCATTATTATCATTACGGCCTACGCCTCCGTGGAATCCGCTATTGCCGCCATGAAAATAGGGGCCTACGATTATATTCAAAAGCCTTTTAAGCACGACGAACTGCTCCTGACGATCGAAAGAGCTCTAGAGCACAAACACCTGCAAAATGAAAATATCCGGCTGAAAGACGAACTCACCCGGAAATTCGGGTTTGACAACATCATCGGCAAGAGCGCTCCAATGCTCAAGATTTTCGAGTTGATCAAGGCCGCGGCGCCGACCCGGAGCACGATTCTGATTCAGGGCGAGAGCGGCACGGGCAAGGAGTTGGTGGCCCGGGCCATCCATCAGAACAGCGACCGGAGGAACTATCCGTTTATCGTTGTCAACAGCGGCGCCCTTCCTCCGGACCTCCTCGAAAGTCACCTTTTCGGCCATGTGAAGGGCGCATTCACTGGAGCCGTTAGTCAGAAAAAGGGACTCTTTGAGGAAGCAGACAAGGGGAGCATCTTTTTTGATGAGATTTCTACGATCAGTCTAGAAACCCAGGCCAAGCTACTCCGAGTGATGCAGGACAAGGAATTCATGCGGCTGGGCGGGACGAAAACCATTGTGGTGGATACACGCATCATCGCCGCTACGAACGCCGACCTGGAAGAATTCATCGCTCAGAAGCGCTTTCGTCAAGACCTGTTTTACCGGCTGAATGTTATCAAGATTGAACTGCCCCCCTTGCGAGCACGGAGGGAAGACATCCCTCTCCTCGTCAGGCACTTTGTGGACATTTACAGCCGGGAAAACGAGAAGAAAATCGAGAGCGTGACCGAAGATGTCATGGAGATTTTAGAAGCTTATGACTGGCCGGGAAATGTCCGGGAGCTGGAAAATTTGATCGAGCGAGCCATTGTCCTGACAAAATCGAGCCTGATCACCCGGAATAGCCTTCCTCCCTTCTTGTTAACAAATCAACCGGAAGGACCAGAGAGAGACATCCCCGAGGACGCCGAAGACAACTTGACCTTCAAAAAACAGACGCAAATCTACCAGAAAAAAATCATCCTCAACGCTCTGAGGAAAGCGAAAGGCGTCCAGAAAAAAGCCGCCAAATCCTTGGGATTGAAGCCGACGACGCTCAACGAAATCATCAAGAGACTCAGGATCAACCTGGACACTTTCTCTTGATGAGATTACCCCTTGACCAAAGTCAATTTGCCCGGAACAGCTTTGTCCGGGTTGATTCTGACTTTTTTAATCTGTTCCAAGACTGGTATCTCAAATTCCTGAATTTTCTTATCGATGATCAGCATTTCTCGATGGACAGCTCCCCGGGGGTTCTCCGACCATTCCAGCCATAAAGGAAAAGCAAATACCTTATTATCTTGTTCCACCCTGACCTTAAGAAAATCCCCCGCCTCCTTTTTTTGGACAAGATGAGTCACCCGAACTTCCGGAAGGAAGTATGAATTGAACCAGCCAGAGAAAAAGACGTCCAGGTCTCTCCCCGAAATCTCTTCCATGACTTTCTTGAACTGCCCCGTTGTGGCCGCGGAATACTTGTGTCGCCCAAAGAATTCCTGGAGTCCGGCAAAAAATGCCTTATCCCCCATAAGGTCCCGCAGCATGTTGAGGGCAAGGGAACTCTTGTCATAAATGATAGTTTGGTAGGCCTCAAAGTCAAAATAGCTGAGACGCGAGCCCAATGTTATGGGGCCCCATTGGGTTTTCCTTTCGACCCATTTCGAGAACTTCTTGAGAATGGAAGAATACGCTCCATCCCTGTGTTCCGATTGCAGGTACAGAGCCGCAGAGAATTGGGCCAACCCCTCGCTCAGCCACTGGTCCCTGTAAGTGGCCCAGGTCACCCCCTGACCCCACCATTGGTGGGCGATTTCATGCGCCAGAAAATACTCCTCCCATTGCACCAGGTCCACCGGGCTGTTTTTGTCCGTGACAAGATTCGTTTGAGGCCTGTCATCTAGACTGCGGGGCAGCTCGTTCAAGACAATAAAAGTCGCCGGGCTGTGACCGCCGGCACTCCGCCAGAGCCTCTGGATGATGCGCAAGCTTTCATAGGGATAGGGGCCAAACCGGCTCTCATAGAACTTAAGAATCTTCTGCGTTTCCTCCAAGAAATTCTTCTTGAGCCAGTGGACATCAGAGGCCACGTAAGTGCGCAGCACGGGGGAGCCGGACCTTTCCTCACTTAAGGACAACTTCCCGACCAGGAAAGACAAATATTTCACCGGCTGATTTGTCTCAAAAACCGAGCACACGCTGCCCATCTTATCGAATTCCGTAACCCGCTGCATGCCATTCAGTGTGCCTTGTTCAAGCAGGACGCCGCTGGCCACCGAAGAATATTCCGGGGGGACGATAATTTTCAGGCGGGCGGTGAAATAGTCTTCGTCTGGAGGAGACGGATACCAGTGGGCGACCTGGGTGAAAAGATAGGTCTCATAACGGGGCGCAAGGTAGACGACCAAGTCTGAGCCCGGAGGAACCGGGAAAGTATCCGCCATGGGCGGAGGCGGCTCCAATTTCCCCCGATAGAGAACCTCGATTGTGGCGCTCGTGTTTTTGGGAACAGACTCAAAAAAATAAACATAAAGGTTTTGCCCACCCTTGTCTTGGGTGAACAAGAGGTTTCTTTTTTCCTGATCATATATTCGGAGGATCTCGAGCGAAGGATTGAATTTCAACCTGACCGAATCCAGGTCCTCCGTCTGGGCTGTGACTCTGATATTGGCCTTAGCGGAAAGATAGAAACTCTGCGGCTCATAATCTAACTCGATCTGATAATGCTGGACGTCGAACTTTTGGCCGAAGGTGATGACCATCCTCTTTTTTTCTTTTTCGGCGCCGGGCGAGTAGATGCTGATGAATCGGTTTCGGGAACGTTCAAAGAGAGTGATTTCCTCATTTGCAAAAGGTGAATAAACATAGGCCAGGTCGCCTCCTTTCTTGCCGTGGAATTCGATCGCTGCCGCATCCGCTTGGGGCAAAAAGGAAAGCGCGTCGGGGCTCAAGGGACTCTGAATTGTATAGTAATGCAAATGATATTTCCTATGCAAAGAAGAGGCCTTGGCTTTTTTCGCCAGAGTGATTGGGTTGACTGGGTCAGCCGGCTCCCGTGTAATCTTTATGTTTTCCTTGAAAAAAGAATTGGAAAAGCGGAAATAAGCGTGGTCCATGGTATCGACAAGAGCCGTGTTCCCATAAATCAGTTCTAGCTGATGCTGTTCATTGGAATCAGAGGGCGAGAAGAAAAAGCGGCCCTCGCCCATAACTAGCAGAGCTGTCTCCAAATCGGGGATATTATCGTAAAATACGAGCGCATCCCTGAACGTCAGGGTCATGTCCACATGTCTGACCTCAATGGATTTTACTCTCTCGACGCGTTCCGAGGGGATCCCGATCTTGTAAAGCTGGCTGATGCCCCCCTTGTTCTTTTTCTCCTTAATTCTCCACTGGCCAGCAACATCGTCCAGGGCTAGTTGCCACGTCTCGACCAGTGCGGAATAGGAATTTTCGAAGATCACCTGAAGAAAAATCTTCGGCTTCTGCTGGTCGTAACTTCCCTTATTGGCCCAGTGGAGCGTCACAGTCTCCATTTTGAGACTATCAAAGAACGTCGACAGCTCTTGTCTTTGATTCTCCTGCAATTCAGGAGAGAAGGCTTTCAGGTAGGACTCGAGATCGTGAGAATCGAGAGATTCTTGCATCTCGGAGATAAAATCCTGGATGCTCTGGTGTTCCGCGGAAAAACAATAGACCGAGAAAAAGAAGATCCCGGCCAGGAGCAAGCAAGGGATATTTCTCACCTTTTTATTATAACAGAAACGAAATATCCGGCTCCAATTTTTGCCTGCACCTTCCATCTCAATTCAACAAGAGCATTTTTTGTGCCAATGGAAAGCGCTTATCTCTGACAATTCCCCCCTGTTGCTCAAACTGAGTAGGGACTGACTCGCTGGTGAACCGTAAAAAATTCTTACACGCTTGTCCAGTCCGTATTTACCCGTTCCTCTTGTAACTCTCCTTTTTGAAATCCTCCTCCCATGTCACAAAGCTGTGGTAATAGATCGAGTCGCCTTCGTCAATGCCTCTCGTGATCTCAGTGATATGGGAGGTTGAGGACCCGAAAGCTTCCACCGCCAGGACAACCGCTTTCTCAGGGTCGACATGTTTGCCGCACGTGTATATGTCCAGAGCGACGTACCCGAATTCCGGCCAAGTATGGGTTGAAATATGGGATTCGGAGATGACGACAACCCCGCTGACACCGTGCGGGGGGAATTTGCTAAAGGAAATCGACCAGACCTGGGCACCGGCGATCTCCGCCGCCTTGACCAGGATCTGCTGCACCTTTTCAACACTGCCGATAATATTCGGGTCACAGCCTGAGGACTCGACAATATAATGACGGCCGATCGTTTCGTGAATGTTCTTAGCCATTGTTCCTCTCCTTTACAGCTTTATAACTTAGGCTCTATTTCCCCTTCTGTCAACAGCTTCCTCAGCCCGATTCTTAGACCGGGACGCGCTTCTCTTCCTTAACCACGTTCAAGACGATATGGGTGACGGTCCTGTCCACAAAAGGCAGGGAAAGAACGCCTTTAATGAAGTTGTTGAGATCATCCCGGCCGCGGAATATTCCAATAATCATGGAGTCCCATTCCCCGGTGATGTCATAGACTGCGGCGACCCTACGGTCTTCCGAGATCTTCTGCTGGGTTTCGAGGAGTTTTCCCTTGGTGATGCGGAGCGCGATGAGGGCTATCAAATCCCAGCCAAAATGCCCGGCGCTGACAATAGGAATATAACCCTTGATTACGCCGGCATCCTCGAGCCTCCTGACCTTATTAATTACAGCTGTGGGAGAAGTGCCCACTTCTTTGGCAATCTCCCGAAAACTCTTGCGGGCATTCTGATTCATCGACCGGACAATCTTCGTCTCGAGTTCGTCAATCATAAAGCCCTCCTTGCATTTGAACCTAATAATGAATTAAATAATATCATTTGAAATAAACTATAACAAGTATATTGACAAATGTAACGTTTTGTGCAAATATTTCACACAATGTTAATGAGGCGATTTTTGGCGCGTCCAGAGTCCATCTTAGAAAATTGCTCTCCCAAGGTCAAGGAAATCGAACGAGTAGCGTATTGCGCTTTATGGAAACTTAAACAAAGGAGGCCAGCATGCCAAGAACAGTGAAGGATCTGAACAGAACCTTCGGGTTTAAAACTGAGAAAGAGGTCCTGGATTACGTTTTGAACCCGGCCAATAAGGTCGAGTTTATCCGAGTCCATTTCCCTGATATCCTCGGGCGACCAATGGATTTCTCGTTCCCCAGTGATGAGCTGGAAAAGGCTTTTCAGGAAGGGAAGGGGTTCGACGGATCCTCCGTGGAGGGTTTTGTCCGGATCGAAGAAAGCGACCTGGTGATTCGGCCGGAACCCCATACATTCCGCGTCCTGCCGTGGGAATATCAGGGCTTCTCGGAGGACATCTCCTGGCGGGAGGGGATCATGTTCGGAGATATCCTCACGCCCGAAGGGGGGCACTATGAGGGCGATACACGCTATGTCCTCAAAAAAACCCTGGAAAGGGCCAAAAAAGAATATGACATCGATGACTTCAAAGTAGGGCCGGAGCTAGAGTTTTTTATCTTTCCGAGCGATAAAAATACAAGCTTCAGCGATGAGGGAGGATATTTCTTCAGCGGAAAGTATGGAGGTATCCGTAAGGAAATTCAGCTTCTTCTCAAAAAGATAGGTATCGCCTCAGAATATGATCACCATGAAGTCGCCCATGGCCAGCACGAGATCGACTTGAAGTATCAGGGCGCTATGGAGATGGCTGACACCGGAATGCTCTTCCGCTACATGGTCAAAAAGGTCAGCCGCATGCATAACCTCTATGCCAGCTTCATGCCTAAACCTCTGAACGGTCAGAATGGGAGCGGAATGCACGTCCATCAGTCCCTCTGGAAGGCCGGAAAAAATATTTTCTTTGCGCCCAAGAACCACTACCACCTATCTGAAGCAGCCCAGCATTATATGGCCGGGCTAATCGTCCATGCTCGAGAAATCTCCGCCGTCCTCAGCCAATGGGTCAACTCGTACAAGCGGCTAATCGAGGGCTATGAGGCGCCTGTCTATATTGCCTGGGGTCAAAGAAACAGGTCCGCCTACATCCGAGTCCCCGAATACCAGCCGGGCAAAGAAAGAGCCACCCGCCTAGAGCTCCGCTCGCCAGACCCGGCCTGTAACCTTTACCTCGCCTTCGCCGTCATGCTCAGGGCCGGACTTGAAGGGATCAAGAACAGCTACGCGCTTCCCAATCCTGTGGAAGAGAACATCTATGAGATGAGCCCGACCCGTCAAAAAAAGTTTGAGATACGAATCCTGCCGCGAGATCTGGAAGAAGCGGTTAAGCTCATGGAAAAGAGCCACCTTCTCGAAGAGACCCTCGGAGGCCACATCTTCAGCAGGTTCATCGCCAATAAAAAAGCCGAGATTGAGGAATACAATGTCAATGTCTCGGGCGAGTTTGAAAAGCAGGTGAGCGAATACGAAATAAAAAAATATCTGCCGTTTCTTTAAGCTTGGAAGGCGGAAGCAGCAAATCTCTTTGGGGGTGCTATGCAATTATTCATATCAACTCCGTATGCGAGATCACATCCCCTGGTTGGGAGGGATGCCGACCCTTGCCCCCAACCCCGGGGAACCAGTCCCGTCGGTTCCCCCCGTCGGAAAAAACCGACGGGTCCCCCTTCCGCTACGGGGGCTCAGGGTCGGCATCCCTCCCAACCAATATGAACTGCCGTTTTAATTAGTGGCCTCACCCTCCTTACTTTTTGCTATTGACTCTTCTGATCATCGCACTGATATCACGGAAACGGCGAAGTATTTGCACCAGCGGTTTCGCTTTACCTCAACCGGCCGTTATGCTATAAATAGCTCTCAACAAAAATGAATTTCGTTATGTTGGTTATTAGCCTGTTCGTCCTGCTGTTTGCGATCACGATTCACGAGGCTGCGCACGGCTGGGCAGCGTACAAATTCGGCGACTATACGGCCTATAGCATGGGGCGGGTGACCTTGAACCCTCTCGCCCATATCGACCCGATCGGGACGATCCTCCTACCGCTCCTGCTTGTAATTATGGGCGCGCCCGCCTTCGGCTGGGCCAAGCCCGTCCCCGTCAACCCGCTGAACCTGAGAAACCCGCGCCGCGACGGACTCTGGGTTTCCGCCGCCGGCCCTGCCTCTAACCTCACGGTCGCCGGCTTGTCCCTTCTGGCCATCGTCTCGCTCAAAATGATCAGCCCCGGAGTAACACTATTCTTGAGGAATTTCCTTCTGGGCCGGGGATCCCTCCCCCAGGGATTTTACCCGCTGGAAGGCCTCGCTCTGGTTCTCTTCTATGGCGTTCTCGTCAACACCTACCTTGCCGTCTTCAACCTCATTCCGGTGCCACCGCTGGACGGAAGCGGTGTTCTTATGGGCGTTCTTCCTGATGAAGCGGCCCAAAAATATGACCGGATCCGGCCGTTCGGATTCCTGATCGTGTTGGGCTTGATATATATCGGCCTTCTGCAGGCTATTGTCCGGCCGATCCAGATTTTGATCCTGACGATCATCTTTATTTAAATCATGAGCAGAAACAAAAAAAAGATCGTCTTCAGCGGAGTCAGGCCCACAGGCCCGGCTCATCTGGGAAACTATGCCGGAGCAATGCGAAACTGGCTTCTCCTCCAGGAGAAGTACCGCTGCTTTTATTGCATCGTCACCTGGCACGCCCTGAGCTCCGAATACCAGAGCTCCAAGGTTCTCAAAGAGTACATCTTCGAAATGGCCGTTGACCTCCTGAGCATCGGTCTGGACCCGCAGCGGTGCGTGATTTTCGACCAGTCCGAAGTTAAGGAGCACGCCGAGCTCCATCTCCTCTTTTCTATGATTACTCCTCTGCCCTGGGTCGAGAGAGTCCCCACTTTTAAAGACATGCAGAAGGAGTTGGCCGACAAAGATATCAATACCTATGGCTACCTTGGATATCCCGTGCTGCAGACTGCCGATATTCTCCTCTACAAAGCGGATATTGTTCCGGTGGGAGAAGATCAGGAAGCTCATCTCGAGCTCGCTCGCGAGATTACACGCCGCTTCAATCGCCTGTTCGGCGAAGTATTCCCCGAGCCCCAGACCCTTCTCACCGAGACGCCCCGGCTGGCGGGAACCGACGGCCGGAAAATGAGCAAGTCCTTTGGAAACGCGATTTACCTCAAAGATCCCCCCGACGTGATTCGAGAAAAAATATCCACCATGGTGACCGACACGAGGCGCAAACGGAGGTCTGACCCGGGAGAACCGGCGGAGTGCCCGGTTTTCACTCTGCACAACGCCTTCGTCGATAAAGAAGAACGCCAAAGACTGTCTCAGGGCTGCCGCGCCGCCAGCATTGGCTGCCTCGAATGCAAATCTGTCGTTATTAACAGACTAATCCAGCACTTCACTCCCTACTGGAAGAAGAGGGCCGGGTTCGAGAAAAAACCGGCTCTCGTGTGGGAAACGCTGGAGAGAGGAAACAAGCGGGCTCGCAAAGTTGCCCAAGAAACGATGGAGGAAGTGAGGGCGGCCATCGGAGTTTAGATGGAGTGCGCCTTCTCAGGATGGCATGGAGATATCAGAAAGTTACCAGGTCCGGCTGGAGGTGTTTGAAGGGCCCCTTGACCTTCTGCTTTTCCTGATCCGCAAGAAAAAAATCGATATCCACAATATTCCCATCGCCGTCATTACCCGGGAATACGTGGATTACCTCGAGCACAAGGACATCATTAACATCGACCGGGAAGCGGAATTTCTGCTCATGGCCGCGCTCCTCATCCACATCAAATCGCAGATGCTCCTTCCGCGCGAAGAGCCTTTAGAGGGAGAGGAAGACCCCCGCCGTTTTCTGGTCAACCAGCTCGTGGAGTATCAGAAAATCCGAGCAGCTTGCACCCTCCTGAAAGAAAAAGAGGAGGAGCAGTCATCCTTCTGGAAAAGAGAATCATTTCCGTATCTCCTCGAACCCGAGGAGACCGAGCTGGTCGAGGTCTCTCTTTTTGACCTGGCCGAGACTTTTTTCATCCTGATGAAACGCAAGGAGGCAGAAAATTTCAAGGTCATGAGGGGAAAGAGTTATTCCCTGGAAAACAAGATGAAGGAGATCATCTCCGTACTCGAAGAGCAGTCGGTCCTGGACTTTCTGGAATATTTCAGCCAGCAGGAAACCCTCGAAGAAGCCATCGTTTCGTTCTTCAGCCTCCTCGAGCTTATTAAAGCCAGGCTGGTTATGGCCGTGCAGGAACGCCTGTTCCATTCCATCAAAGTCTGGCTGCGCCGAGACCTCAGGGAGCCGCTGGCGAGGAAATAGACATGACACCTGCCTTGAAAGACATCATCGAGGCCCTGATTTTCATCTCCCTGGAGCCGCTTACGCTCGAGAAGATCAAAGAGGTCCTGACCGACTTCCCCGGGGCCGAGGTCGATTCGTCCCTCAAGGAGTTGCTCCAGGACTACGCCGCTTCGGCAAAAGGGATCCAGATCATTCAGACCGCGGGAGGCTATGTTTTTACCACCAGACCCGAATTTGACTCCTGGGTGAGGCGACTACTCAAGATCGACCGAAAGAGCCGGCTCTCGTCGGCGGCGCTCGAAACATTGTCCGTCATCGCCTACCATCAGCCCATCACCCTGTCAGAAATCTCGGCGCTCCGAAACGTCGACTCCTCTTACACTCTCAAGACGCTGCTCCAAAAAAAGCTCATCAAGATTGTCGGCAGAAAAAGCAGCCCGGGAAAGCCCCTTATCTACAGGACAACCGAAAGATTCCTGGCTTATTTCGGGCTGAATAGCTTGGAGGACCTCCCGACCGAAGAAGAGATCTCCAAAATCCTCGGAGAGGACAGGAATTTTGAACAGAAATAAAAGAGCCATTGTTGGAGCCGCATCCATCTTTTTTTTGCTCGCCTTTTCCCGAAGCCCAGACGTCATAAAGGAGGAGGCTTCCTCAAGCCGTCACGCCCCGTCCAACTTTCTGGGCCGCCGCGCTATGGTCGTGGCCGCCCACCCTCTGGCTGTTGATGCCGGGCTGAGAATGCTCAAAAGCGGAGGGAATGCTGTGGACGCAGCCATTGCCGTGGCAGTCACCTTGAATGCGGCCGAGCCGTTCGCTTCCGGAATGGGAGGCGGAGGGTTCATGGTCATCCACCTCGCCAAGGAAAAACGGACGACAGTGATCAATTTCAGGGAAAAGGCTCCCCATGCCGCCTCCCCCCTGATGTTCAAAGAGAAGGGTGACGCCGAAAATGAATGGCGGACCTCAACGGGTCTAGCCGTAGCCGTGCCCGGAGCGCTGGCAGGCTGGCACCTAGCCCTCCGCCGCTACGGGACTCGCTCTTTTGCCGACGTCGCCTCCAGAGCCGTCGAGATCGCCGAGCAGGGCCTCGTAATCAGCCAGACATTCAGCAATATTAATAAGGAAGAGTACGAACGGCTGGCCAAGAACGCCGGCCCGGGGAACTGTTATCTGAATGGGGGACTCCCTTATGAGCCCGGAGATGTTCTTCGCAACCCCGACCTTGCCCGAACCCTGAAGCTCATCGCCTCCAAGGGAGTGGAAGAATTCTATCAAGGAGACCTGGCCAAAAAAATCGTGGCCGCGGTCCAAGCCCACCAAGGGATCATGACGCTCGAAGACCTTGCTGCTTACAAACCAACGGAGACCTCCCCGCTCGTGGGAACATACAAGAACTGCACGGTCATGACAGCGCCTCCGCCCGCATCAGGGGGGCTTCAGCTCCTTCAACTCCTCAACATCAGCGCAAACTGGCCGGTGAAAAAATGGGGTCAGAATTCCCTGGCTACAATCCATCACCTGAGCGAAGCCATGCGTTTTATTTTCGCCGACCGAGGGAGATACCTTGGCGATCCTGATGACGTGGGCATTCCCGTTCAAAGCCTTCTGGCCAAGGACTATGCTGAGGCGCTCGCCTCAAGAATTCTTCCCGACCGTCCGCTGGATGACTATCCGTCCAGCATATTTGAGGAAAAAAAGGCCAAAAAAGATAACACAACCCACCTGTGCGTTATGGATCAAGAGGGGAACGTCGTCTCACTGACTCAATCGATTAACGACTTCTTCGGGACGGGGATTGTGCCCGAAGGCACGGGCTTTCTCCTGAATGACCACATGGATGATTTTTCCTCTGACCCGGAATCGCCGAATGCTCCGGGGCCGGGCCGGCGGCCTCTGAGCTCCATGGCGCCGCTCATCATGTTCAAGGAAGGAAAATTCTTTCTGGCCTTGGGATCGCCCGGAGGGACACGGATCTTCGCCGCCCTCGGCGAAATCATCCTTAACGTTACCGAATTTGGAATGTCCCTGGATGACGCCATCGAAGCGCCCCGGTTTTTCAGCTATTCGGTAAGGGGGAAACCCAGGCCAGTTTTTGTCGAGTCCAGGATTCCGCAGTCGACGCTCTTGGAACTCCAGAAGATGGGCTATCAGGTCGAAGTCAGGGAGGCCTACGACAAGTATTTTGGCGGCGCTCAAGGGCTTATGGTCGTGAAAAAAGGGAAGCTGATCCTCGGAGGGGCGGACTCCCGGCGCGACGGGTCAGGAGCAGGCTATTAAGAAATTTGAATAAGGAAAGGATATTACCATGAAAAACAAGTCGTGGGTTCTCATTACTTCTCTGGCAGTCTTAAGCTCTTTCGCCTCAGCTGCCCTTTGGAGCGAAGAAGTCAAAGCGGTTTTCGAGCAGCCGCTCCTTGTCACATCCGCGGGACAGAATGCCGAGGTTCAGATCCTCGCGGTCCTGGCCAAAAGGGCTGGCCTAGAATATTCTCTTGCCAAGCTTGCCGCCGCCAAAGATCTGGACAATATGAAGACGCTCGCTCTTGTCTTGGGGACGAGCCTGAAGGGATTGGGCGCAGCCGGCCTGGATATGGACAAGGAAAGAGACAGGGTGACTGCGCTTGTTGCCGAAGCTCAGAAAAGGAACATCCCCCTTCTCTGTCTTCATCTGGGTGGAGAGAACCGCCGGGGCCAGCAGACCGACGAACTCATTACGGCCTTGTTGCCGTTGGCCAGGATGGCGATCGTCGTTAGATCGGGAAACATTGACGGCATTTTTACAAAGATCTGCCAGGAGAAAAACATCCCGCTCATAGAGGTAGAAAAAACTGCGGATGCCCTCGATCCTCTTCAGAAAGCCTTCAGATGAAAAAGTGAATATATGCCCGAGTATCTGGTTTTTCTCTTCATGGTGGCCGTCTTCGTGCTCCTGGCCATGGCGGCGAAATTTCCGATCGGAATATCGCTCGCATTATCCGCTCTAGCAGGCTCCGTTCTTGCTGGCGAAGGCCTGAGCCTGCGCCATCTCATCGAAGGAGCGTTCGGTTATTTCGACATCATCCTCATCATCCTGACGGCGACGTTGTTCATCAAGGTCCTCGAAGCCTCGGGCATTCTGGACAGCGTGACGGCCTGGCTGCTCAAGACCTTTTACAGGAGCAAATCTCTGCTCCTTCTCACGGTCATGTTCCTTCTCATGTTCCCGGGAATGCTGACGGGCTCGTCAACTGCGGCCATCCTCAGCTCCGGCCCGCTCATCGCCCCGGTGATGATGAAGCTGGGCCTGCCACGGCTTAAAACCGGCGCACTCGTAGCCATGGGAGGAATTCTGGGGATGATTGCCCCTCCGGTAAATATTCTTGTCATGATCATGGGCTCCGGAGTGGATATGCCCTATGTGGGCGTTACTCTTCCTCTGTTGATCGTCGTCATTCCCTTGGCGGTTATCATCCCCCTGGTCATTGGCTACAAAGACCTGAAGGTCATCCCGCGCGAGGAGATGATGGCCATCCTGCCCGCATCTCTCTGGCCCAAGTATGGCGTCCGGCTTTACCTGCCGCTTCTCGTGCTTTTGCTGCTACTCATCGCTCCCGGCGTTTCTGGCGGGAGGATTCCCGATATCGGCATCCCAGCCGCTTTCATGGCCTCAAGCCTGGTGGGTGGGTTTTGCGGCCGGCCGTTCAACCTGCTCAAAATCACCCAAAAAGCGATAGAGGAAGCGATGCCCATCCTCGCCATCCTGGCCGGTGTGGGGATGTTTCTCCAGATCATGACTCTGACGGGCGCCAGAGGATGGACGGTCATGTCAATTCTCTCGCTGCCGTCGTTTCTTCTTTATCTCGGGATCGCCCTCAGCCTGCCTGCTTTCGGCGGTGTTTCGACCTTCGGCTCTGCTTCTATTCTAGGCATCCCATTCATCCTGGCATTGATCAATAAGAATGCCGTGCTGACGACTGCCGCGCTTTCCGCGATCGCCGGACTGGGCGAACTCGTTCCTCCGGCCGCCATCTCCGGCCGTTTCTCCGCTCAGGTCGTGGGCGAAGGGAATTTTTTTAAGGTATTGCGGTATTGCCTTGTTCCTGCTCTTCTCGAGATGGCCGCAGGAATCGCCATGTTGCTTCTTGCGCCCGTGTTGGATAAATTGATTTAGAAAAGATAATGATCAGGCTTTTTTATCATCTCATCGTAATGTACCTCAGCCTGCACCTGGTTTGGTATATGTTCCGCCAGAGAAAATTCTGGAGCCAGACATCGGCGGTCCTCGTCCTGGTCCTTTTTCTGCTGCGGCTCTTCTGGATCAAGTAATTCATGAAAGAAATAAAAGGAACGCGACTCTCCTCTTTCCTCTTCCTTTTCCTGACAGGAGCTCTCTGTTTTTTCTCCGGCCGGAGCTTTCTGGCCATGCATCAAAAAGAGCCAGTCTATCCGGGCGCCGGGCTCTCCTCAAAAAAAATGCTCAGCGATTACCTCCCCGCTCTTCAGAACACGCATGGAGATACAGAAGTGTACGTCTTCCGGGGCAATGAAAAGGGCGGGCATCTGCTGATTATCGGCGGGACTCATCCCAATGAACCTGCGGGGTTCGTCAGCGCCGTTCTTCTCGTCGAGAATATTTCGGTAAAGCGAGGAAGCGTCTTCATCGTCCCCCGGGCCAACAGCAGCGGGTTCAGCCACAGCGACCCCCAGGAGGGTAACCCCCAGCGGTTCGCCGTTCCCACTCCTTCAGGACCACGGCTCTTTCGCCTTGGTTCCCGGCTGACAAACCCTATCGACCAGTGGCCTGACCCGACCGTCTACATCAATCCCGCAGGACAGAAGCTTTCCGGGAATGAGGTCAGGAACTTAAACCGTTGCTTCCCGGGCAGGGTCAAAGGATACTTAACAGAGAAGATCGCTTGCGGGATCATAGAGCTGATCAAGCAGGAAGCAATCGACCTGGGTATCGACCTCCATGAATCGGCTCCAGAATACCCGGTCATCAACGCTATCGTCTTTCACGAAAATAGCGCTGAGCTGGCGGTGCTGGCGCTCATGCAGCTCCAGAGCGAAGGGATTGAAATCCGCCTCGAGGCTTCCCCCTCCAACCTCCGCGGCCTGAGCCATCGTGAATGGGGCGACGAGGCCGGCATCATGGCCGTTTTGCTCGAAACCCCGAATGCCTCCCACGGACGGCTCAAAGGAAAGCCGTCTTCCGACTTGATCGTCGAGGGAAAGGATAAGTTTTACACGAAGGCGTCGCAGCTCGGCTGGCTGTTCGTGCCGTTCGGCGAGGAAGGCATTCCCCTCGCCCAAAGGGTTGCCCGTCACCTGGCCGGCATGGAGGCCTTAATTTCCAGCTTGAAAGAGCTCGAGCCAGAAAAGGCTGTGGAAGTCGAGAACATCCCGCCCTGGGCCGAGGTTCAAGAAAAAGGAGTCGGCCCCTTCCTTCATCCTCCCAAATAGGAAGGGGACGGTTACCGCAGGATTTCAAGCTCGACGGTCACGTCGAGAACCTTCGGCTCGCCCGGATAGAGAACCTCGAAGGGAACCGCTTTCGTCTTCTTCCCCCTGAACTCGCAGAGAGTGGATTGCCGTACTAACAATGCTTGCAACCAGGTGATATCAGCCCGCCCGCGATCAGGCACAAGCGTGTAGACAAAGACCTCCGGCGAACGGACACGCAGGGCGTGCGCGAGGCCGATCACGCGCAATCCCTCGGGCGCGACAACCTGGGGCGGCGGCTCGCCGAGAAGCCAGCGCCCCGCTAGAGCCGAGGGCGATCCTTCGGGAGCAACTCTCAGTTTATCCGCCGGGGCGCGAAGCGGAAACTCCATCACCACGGCGACGTTTTTGAGGTCCGAGCCGGGGATGCGGCTGCGATCGATCCGCGCCTTTGCTATAAAGCGCGTCATATCTGCACCGACCTCGAGAAGAGCATCCGAGACAGGAGCATCCTCTCCTACGAATGGCTGGATTAGGTTCTGTCCCGCACGAAGTCGCACTGCCGTCGGACCGGACAAGATTTCCTGCCAGACCGGAGGCGGAGGGTCAGTCCGCGGCAGTGAGGCTAGCGGAGGCAGCGCGCTCATGGCCGCTTTGCCTGCAGCGAACTCCACCGCACGCGCAAAGACCAGCGCTTGCTCGCCGGCATGCTTGAGCGTCTGTTCCTCCGTAAACATGCCCGGCCAGCCCGGACCCAGCCCGAGTCCGTGGTCCATCGCCGTCGCCAGGGCAATTTTCATCTCCGCCGGGGAGTCCGGCCGAACGACCTTCATGGCCTCTCGGAGTCGCCATGTCCACACAGGACATCCGGCCCGCGGGTTGTCCCATTGCCCGCCCCACTCACCCCGATAGACAGGCAGCTCGGAGCCGTAACGTGCTTCAATATGGCGGAAATAGTCCGCCGCTGAGGCCGACACGAGGACCGGCTGCCTGTGCTCACGATTCCACATCCTCATGAAGCCCGCGACTTTCTTGGCGTGCTCTATGCTACAGTCGTCGCAGGCATGCTGCACGATCACAGCGTTGTAGTGGGAAGGATTCTTGCCCAGCATCCGCCGTATTCCGCTTTGCATCGTCTCCAGCGGCCTCTGATTTCGCGGGAACAGTTCGGCATGGAAGAAACGCGCAGCGTCAGGATCAATGCCCCACAGACCGGCCACGCCCAGATAGCTATCTGGATCGATGTAAACGAGGACACGCGCGGCCTTGGCCGACTCCCACCAAAAAGGTGTCCTCACCAATTTCTCCGGCAGCGGCCTCGTGAAGGCCATGTTAGGACCGACGAGCACGTAGCGCACCCCGCACGCGGCCAGGGCATCCACGATAGCCTCGGGGTATGAAGGCGAATCGTTGAGTATTGCTACGGCCGGCCGATAATGGAGCACTTGCTCAAGCTCATCAAGATGGGAGGTAAGAAGCCCAAGGTATTCCCAGAAGGCCGATGCATGAGGGTTTACCCAGACGGCGCTTACAGAGAGCTGTCCGTTCCGAAGGAAGCGCCGTGCGTCCTTGATGCGGGAGGCGTCACCGCGATAACGCTCGAGCCAGCCGCCGAAGCCCCACCCCCCATCTTCCGTCCAATGAAAGTCCGGATCCCTGCCAGCCGCTGCGATGGCATCGTCAATAGCCCGGATGCGGTGCTCACGGACGAGCGATGGCAAGTCGTTGAATCCGACATCAAAGTGGCTCCCGGCCACTACATAAATGATGTCAACATCAGCGCGCGCCAGACCCGAAAAAAGGAAGGATAGCAGTGCGGCGGCGAGGACACATGTTCTCAGAAAAATCGCTGAAGGCCGGGCTGCACAGCAATTTTGCCCCTTTCCCACGATAAAAGACTGTAAATCATCACTAAAGACGCTGTCAAGCTGATGCTGGCTCAATGGCGAAAAGTGAGGCTATTATCTCGAGCGCCCGATAATGATGGGCCGTCATCGGCTGTAGCGACCGTTGAGCGTTTAGCCTTCCCGAGATGCTCTTCGGGGGAACCTGCTCTGGTGGGCGGGAGGACTGTCTGAGCACGAGAAAACCCCGCGGATAGAGGAAGGAAGGCAAAAAGAGAAGTGTGTAAAGCAGATCTCGCGTGCGGAGTTCCGCAGCGCCGAGAAGAGCGTTGAGGGAACGGCGTTAAAAACCCGAATGGCAGCAAGGTCGATGACGGTTGATTACCCTCTCCGTTATCTTTCGCTTGCCCACTTTTCGCTATAGAGCCGCTGTTGCTAAGTTAATATTTTACCTATACTTAGAGTTGACAAACGCTGCCGACTCGGATAGTATTAGGCTTCTCTTCGCCGGATGAAAATGGAAATCATCATCGCCAAAAATTCGGGACTCTGCTATGGTGTGAAGCGGGCTCTTCAAATGGCCAGGAAGGCCCGGCTCAGAGCCGCCGGCCCGGTTTATACTTTGGGTGAACTCATCCACAATCCCCAAATAATCGCCGACCTGGAAAACCAGGGCCTGCACGCGGTGGACGACCCGGCATTTGTTGATAAAGGGACGATTATCATCCGCAGCCATGGAGTGGCGCCTGAAACCTATAAAATTCTGAAAGGAAAAAACGTTGAAATCATCGATGCCACCTGCCCGATCGTTCAGCGGATTCAAGAACTCGTCGAAGGCGTGGCCCAGAAAAACGATGAAATTGTGATCGTGGGCAACACGGATCATCCGGAGATTCAAGGCCTGATCGGCTATAGCTCGGACAAGGCGAGGATCATCGAAAGCGAACCTCAGGCCCGCTCCCTCCCGCGGAAGAAGACGCGGGCTGTCCTGGCTCAGTCTACCCTGGATGTGTCTCTTTTCGGCCGAGTTGTGGCCGTCCTGGCTGAAAAGACCGAGAAACTGACCGTCTATAACACAATTTGTCGGTCGACCGAGACCCGCCAGAAATCCACCTCCGAATTGGCTTACCGAGTTGATGTCCTGTTTATCATCGGGGGAAAAAACAGCTCCAACACCAACACGCTGTACCGGATTTCAAAGCGGATTTTGCCTCGAACCTACCTCATCGAAAGTGCCCGCGAGATCACGCCGCGCCTGCTCAAACGGGCCAAAAGAATCGGAATTTCCGGGGGGGCCTCAACTCCTCCCGAGGCCATCGCAGAAGCCGTGGCTAAAATCAGAAAGAGCTTCCAATATCAATCGCAAAGGGAGAATCTCATCCAATGGCAGAGCTAAAGAAACACCCAGACAAAGAAGAGAAACTGACCTCCGAAGATTACGAACATCTTCTGGACAAGTATCAATTCAGCGCCAAGGAAATCTCTCCCGGGAAAATCATCAGGGGCAAGGTCATCAAAATCACTCCAAGCGGCGTGCTGATGGACATTGGTTTTAAATCCGAAGGCATCATCCGGGTCGAGGATTTCGACGAGGCCGATATCAAGAAGATCCGGCCCGGCGACGAAGTCGAAGCGATCCTGGAGAAAACGGATATTAAAGAAGGCTATCTGATCTTGTCTAAAAAAAGGGCCGATACGCTGCGGGCGCTGGACCTCCTGGAAAAAGCCTTCAACACCCATGGTTGGGTGAATGGAAAAATCACGGGAAAAATCAAGAACGGCTACACTGTTAACGTTGGCATCCAGGCCTTTCTCCCCGACTCCCATGCCGACGTGAAGGCCGTCAAAGAGCCGGACAAGCTTGTCGGCAACGCTTTTAAATTCAAGGTGATCAAGTTTGACCGGAAAACCGAGAACGCCGTTGTCTCCCGGAAACTTTTTCTCCAGGACGAGCGGGAAAAAAGAAAAAGGCGGGTTTTCGGCCGCTTGGTCAAAGGGGAAAAAATAAAGGGCGAGGTCCGGTCTATCACCAATTTCGGAGCCTTTGTCGACCTGGGCGGCGTTGAGGGCCTGCTCCATATTTCCGATATGTCATGGGGAAAACTCAGCCATCCTTCCGAGCTCTTTACCGTTGGGCAGAACGTTGAAGTCGTCGTTCTCGACTTCAGCGAAAGGGACGAAAAGATCTCCCTCGGGTACAAGCAACTGACTGAGGACCCCTGGAAAAATATTCAAGAGAAATACAAGGTCGGTCAAAAAGTCAAAGGCCACGCGGTCAGCTTGACTGATTTCGGTGCCTTTGTCGAGCTCGAAAAAGGTGTCGAGGGGCTGGTTCATGTTTCCGACCTGTCATGGTCCCGCAAGCTTGTCCACCCCAAGAAACTCCTCAAGCCCGGAGAAGAAGTCCTGGTCACGATTCTGGATGTCAACCCGGAAACCAAAAGGATCTCCTTGGGCCTTAAGCAAGCGAGCCCTCATCCCCTCGAAATTCTCAAACAAAAATACAGCCCCGGCTCTCGAATAAAAGGGAAGATCACCAGCATCACCGATTTCGGCGCTTTCATGGAAGTCGAGAAAGGGATCGAAGGGCTCATCCACATCTCCGACATCTCCTGGGAAAAGGTCAAGCATCCCTCTCAAAAGTTTGAGGTCGGCCAGGAAGTCGAAGCTGTCATCCTCAATATCGATGTGGAGAAACAGAAAATCTCGCTCGGGGTCAAACAGCTCGCGGGCGATATCTGGGAGGATTTTTTCACCCGCCACAAAGTCGGGGATCTCGTCAAGGCCCGGATCGTCCGGACGGCCGATTTTGGCGTCTTCGTGGAAATCACGCCCGGGATAGAAGGGGTAGTCTTCCTGTCGGAGCTTGACGAAAAAAAGATCGAGAACCCGCAGGAAGCGTTTGCCATCGGAGAAGAGCGCAACGCCAAGATCATCAAGATGAATCCTCAGGAAAAGAAGATCTCTCTCAGTTTCAGGAGCGCCCAGCTGGAGATGCAAAAGCTAGAATATCAAAAATTTATCCGCAGCCAGGACGACAGGCTCACCCTGGGCGACATTATGAGGGATCAGCTCAAGAATATCGGCGCTCCCAAAAAAAGGATCAAAGAAAAGGAGGGGAAAAAATGATTAAGGTCGATCTCATCAACAGGATTTCGAAGCAAATGGACATCCCCAAGCAAGAAGCCGAAGAAGGGGTCAACCTATTTTTTCAGACGATTAAGGAGGCGATACTTAAGGGAGAAGAGATAGAAATCAGGGGGTTCGGTAGTTTCCGTTTCCGCAAAAGGACGTCTCGCTCGGGAAGAAACCCGCGCACAGGGGAACCGGTGAAAGTCCCTCCCAAGAGGGTGCTCTATTTCAAACCGAGCAAGCTGCTGAAGGAGCTGATCAATAAGTAATGAAATACATTGCTGCGCCCTGGAGGGAAACATATGTGAAGAAAGTTTGCCGGAGAGAAGGCTGTGTTTTGTGCCGGGCGCTTCGGCTCAAGAACGACAGGGTCGCCTTTATTCTTTTTCGGGGCAAATGGAATTTCATCATTTTGAACAAGTTTCCTTATAACCTGGGCCACCTGATGATCGCGCCCTACAGGCATCTGGCGTCTTTTGACCGCGCCCCTAAAAAAATCAGCGATGAAATGATGGACCTTCTCAAGATGAGCCTCCGAGTTCTGAAAAAGAACTACCATCCGCACGGCTTCAACGCCGGCATGAATCTTGGCCAGAGCGCCGGGGCAGGAGTCGCCGATCACTACCACCTTCACGTCATACCGCGCTGGCAAGGAGATTCAAACTTTATGCCGCTCGTCAGCCAAACCCGGGTCCTTATCGAAGACCTCGAGGGAGCCTATGAACGGCTGTGGCCACTTTTTCAGAAGGAAAAAAAAGGTTGGAGAGGGGAAAAACAACGATGAATTTCCAGCTCAACGACGACCAGCTCTTGCTCCAGGAAATGGTCAGGGATTTTGCCCACAAAGAGATCGCACCTCGGATCAACTCTTTCGAAGAGAGCTATTCCTTTCCACAAGAGATCATCCACAAGCTGGCTGAGCTCGGTCTGATGGGAATGACGATTCCGTCGGAGTATGGGGGCATTAAAACGGACTATCTTTCTCTCATCTTGGCACTCGAAGAGCTCGGCCGCGTCTCTCCGACCGTCTGCCTGATTGTCAGCGTTCACAATTCGCTCTTCTCGAGCTCAATCCTGAAGTTCGGCTCGACGGAACAGAAGCAAAAATATCTCACTCGCGCCGCCCGTGGAGAAATCCTCGGTGCGTTCTCTCTCACGGAGCCAGGAGCGGGCTCCGACGCCACCGGGTTGAAAACAAAAGCTGCAAAAACCGGCCATGAATATGTTCTCAACGGAACTAAGGCTTGGGTAACCAGCGGCAGCGAGGCCGATGCCTTGATCCTGTTTGCCCAGACAGAGAGCGAGGGCGGTTCACCTAAGCTGAGCGCGTTCATTGTGGAGAAAGATTTTCCCGGGTTCAATGTGACTAAAATCGAGCAAAAGATGGGCCTCCACTCGTCTCCCACGGCTGAGGTTGTGCTCGAGGACTGCCGTGTTCCTGCCGGCAATCTCCTGGGCGAAGAAGGGCGGGGAGCTCACATCGCCCTGCAGGGGCTGGACGGAAGCCGCATCGGCATCGCGGCGCAATCCGTGGGGCTCTCGCAACAGGCCCTGGAGCTGGGCGTAAGATACGCTCATCAGCGGGAGGCGTTCGGGAAAAAAATTGCCGAGTTCCAGGCCATCCAGTTCATGATCTCAGATATGGCGACACTTGTGGAGGCCGCCCGTCTCCTGACTTACAGAGCAGCGGATTGCTATGACCGCGGCTTACCCTACACCAAGGAAGCGGCCATGGCCAAGCTGTTCGCCTCCGAAGCGGCCAACAAAACCGCCTATCTGGCCCTGCAAATCCACGGCGGCTACGGGTACTCCAAAGAATACGCGATAGAGAGATTATACCGGGACGCCCGAGTTCTCTCCATCTATGAGGGAACGTCTGAAATCCAGCGCCTCGTCATTGCCAGAAAATTGCTGAAGGACGCCTGACACCCAATCTCCGAGATCGCGTTTTGAGGTGAAACCATGCTAAAAACAATGCGAAAAAACGTGAAATCCCTTGCCCCGACTTTGTGGATTGTCATCGCCACATTTGTCATATCGATCTTCGCCATCTGGGGTGGCGCAGGCCGGCTGGGCGAAAAAGCTCAAGCGCAAACGATCGCCTATCTGGGAAAGGACAAGATTTCTGTTGAGGCGTATTACGCGGCTCTGCGGCAACGGCTCGAAGCCATCCAGAAACAATTTCAAGGGCTGAACAAATCATTCATCCAGCAGCTCAATATTCCCCAGCAGGTTCTCGAGCAACTGGTTCAACAGAACCTTCTCGAGCAGAAAGCCAAGGAAATGGGGATCGTCGCGTCCGATAAAGAGGTGCGCGATCGCATTGTCTCGATGTTTCAAAGGGATGGGAAGTTCATCGGGTTCGCCGAGTATAAGAAAATTTTGGACTGGAACCATATCTCTCTGGCCGATTTTGAGGGCGACCTCAAAAAAGATATCATCTTGAACAAAATGATTCAGGTTCTCACGGCCGGCATCGCCGTCACCCCCGAGGAGCTCTGGGAGAATTATGTCAAGCAGAATAATAGCGCCAAAATCGAGTACCTGATTCTTGACGAAACCAAGATTCCGGCCGAACAACCCCCGCTGCCCGCTGACCTCCAAGAATACTTCAAAAGAAACACGAGCAAGTATGCCATCCAGGAAAGGAGAGAAGGCTCTTATGTCTTTCTCAACGCAGAGGACCTCAAGAAAGAGCTCGCCATAAGCGATCCGGAAATCCAAAAATATTACAAGGACAACATCAGTCAGTTCAAAGAGCCTGAGCGCCTGAAAGTCAGCCGGATTCACCTGCTGTTCGCGGGCAAAGAAAAGAACACTGTGCGCGAAGAAGCCCAGGACCTTCTGGGCCGCGTTTCTCAGGGCGAGGACTTTGCCCGGTTGGCCAAGATGTATTCCCAGGATGTCAAAGCCAATGATGGCGGAGACTGGGGCTTTGACGAATGGCGCAGCCTTCCTCCTCAGGAGACAAAAGAAATCAATGTTCTGGAGAAAGACCAGGTCTCTGGCGTCATCGAAACTTCTGATGGCCTGTCCATCCTCAAAGTCACAGAAAAAGAGCCGGAAAAAACCCAGCCCCTCGAAGAGGTCAAGACACGGGTTCGGTCAATGCTCGAAGACCAGAAGGCGCGGGACTTGGCGGCACAGAAAATCACCCAGCTCGAAAAAACCGCCCGCAAAGAAAAGAGCCTGGACGTTGCTGCCCTGAAAATGGGTTTAAAGGTAAAGATCACCGGGCCCCTCAAGCAGGGCCAGGCCCTGGATGATATTGACCCGGCCGGATCCCTGAGCCAGGCGCTTTTTGAACTCAAGGAGAAAGAGATTTCGAGCCCGATTTACGTCTTCTCCGGTACAGGGATCGTCCAGCTCGAAAAGACCGAACCGCCGCGGCCGGCAAAATTTGAAGAAGTCAAGGACGCCGTCGAAAATGACTTCCAGGCCAGGATCAGAAAAGAAATCGCCAGGAAAAAAATCCAGGAGGCGCGGTCCCAGCTCGAGGGAAAGAAATGGGAAGAGGCAGGCCCAAAAGAAGGGCTGGAATATAAGAATGCCATGGAGCACAAGAGAGAACAATACCTGGCCGTAATTGGCGAAAGTTCCGAGGTTGACCGCTTGGTCTTCTCTCTGCCTCTAAACCAAGTCTCAGAGCCAATCGAGTACTCGAGCGGCTATGTTCTGCTCAAGGTCCTGGAAAGGAAGGACGCCTCTCGGGAAGAATTTGAGAAAAACAAGGAGACGGAGACCAACAACCTTCTTGAGTCCAAGAGGAACAAGTTTCTTCAGGCCTATCTCGACCAGCTCAGACAGGAAAAGAATGTCAGGATCAATTCCAGTCTTTTTATGCAGATCAACGCGGATATTCTCGCCCGGTATGAAGGCCGAGAATAACGCCTAGGAACGAAAGACTTTTCATTTAATAAAAGGCAGAAGCCGGCCGAGGTCAGGTCTGAATGACTTCGCGGAAAAGAACCTTGACCCGGGCTTCGAGAGCACTCCGAAAATTTTCAACGCTGTCGTCAAATCCCTTGCCAAGGTAATTGCTGATATACATTGGCTCGCCAACATTGACACGGATCTTGGCCGGGACGAGCCAGGGCGTTTGGGTCCCGTACAGGGCCAGAGGAGTGAACGGAACGGAAATATTATGATCGCAATAGAGCCTGTATGCCATGATTGACGTGCCCGGCTTAAAGGCGCTGACATAAGGATGTCGATCCCGGGGCTGAACCCGTCCCCGCCCCTGGAGGGCTATAATGGCTCTGCCTTTTTGAAGGTATTCCTGGCCCAGCCTCCGCGCCTCTCTTGTCTTTGAATGAAAATCAACGGGGATGGTTCCAACCCTGTTGATGTTCGTTGCAATAAAGCGGACAAACATATATCTCAGAGGCTTGATCAAGGAATACAGAACCGGCCCGAAATCTTTGAGATGGCGCTTCAAGTGCTTATGGATAAGCCGGTCCAGCTTTTCTCTGGTAAAGATGTCCTGGTTGGCCGTAAAAAAAATAAAGCGGGGGACCACCCGGAGGATCACAGCAACATCCTTGGCTGCGCCGCAATGATTGCCGATGATGATGTTTGGGCCGTCCTTGACGAAATTTTCCGGACGCTTGACTTCGATTTTTTTCCCCAGGAGAAGAAATGCTGCCCACCTCCGGACGACGGGCTCGACGCGTTTGAATTCTTCTTCAAATGTCGTCATGACAGAATTCAATATTATTTTAACAGATGCTGGGGCTATTTTAAAGGCCCGAACTCTTGCGCTCCGAATATTCGTTTCCGTATTCTGTTATTGTATTTATCGCCCTCTCGTGATAACTTCATAACCCGGGAGGCTGGTATGATCACCCTCATCAGAAACGGTATGACCTATGCTCCCGAACCCCTGGGAGCGAAAGACATTCTTGTTGTCGGGGGCAAAATCGCCGCTTTGGCCGGGCCTGGCCAGATCAAAATAGAAGGGGCACCGGTCAAGGTCCTGGATGCGTCAGGGAAGACCGTCCTTCCCGGGATGGTCGACAGCCATGTCCATATCCTTGGGGGCGGGGGCGAAGGCGGCCCGGCGACGCGGGCTCCCGAGATCAACCTTGAAGACATCATTTTGAACGGCGTTACAACGGTCATCGGCTGTCTGGGCACAGATAGTGTCACACGGCACATGGAATCCCTTCTAGCGAAAGCGCGGGCGCTTGAGGTTGAGGGAGTCTCGAGTTATATTTTTTCGGGAGCCTATGATGTCCCGCCCAAAACAATCACCGGCAATATTCGCTCTGACCTCGTCTTGATCGACAAAGTCATCGGGGCCGGCGAAATTGCCGTCTCTGACCACCGCTCCTCGCAGCCGACCTTTGAAGAGATCGCCCGGCTGGCAGCAGAATGTCGGGTCGGCGGAATGCTCGGAGGGAAGGCCGGAGTCCTTCATCTCCATATCGGTGACGGCCGGAGGAAGCTGGAGATGCTCTTTCGGCTCGTTCGTGAGACTGAGATTCCGATCACACAAATCATTCCGACTCATGTCAACCGATCAGCCGAGCTTTTTGAGGAAGCAATCGCTTTTGCCCTTGAAGGCGGAACCTTTGACATTACAGCCTTTTCTGAGGAGGAAGCGGACAAAAACTCCGGGTTGAGCACGGAAAAAGCCATTGCCATTTGTCTCAAGAGACGAGTGCCTCTGAGCCAAATTACGGTGAGCTCAGACAGTAACGGAAGCATTCCTATTTTTGACGCAGCCGGACATCTCGTCGGCCTATCTATAGCCACAGAAAGAAACCTCTTTCTTGGCTTCCGCTCGTTGGTGCAGAAAAAAATCCTCCTCCTTGAAGACGCGATCCGACTGTTCTCAACAAACCCGGCTTCGTTCTATTCGCTCTCAAGCAAAGGAAAAATAGAACCCGGACAGGATGCCGACCTCATTCTTTTTGACAAAGATCTCGAATTGAGCGACGTCTATTGCCGAGGGAAAAGGATGATGGCCGATGGCAAGCTGATTGCCCGAGGAACGTTCAAGCCGCTGCTCTAAGGAGGAGACCTATGGGGGAAGTGAAAGCGCCGAGAAAGCCGAGCTTTACTCTTGCCCTGGTGCCCTTGATCGTCATGGGGCTGTTGCTCGGTGTCGGCTACGGAATCTACAGAATTCGCCCTCAGGTCCTTCTTGTGGCCGCAGCGTTTATCACCGGCTGCCTGGCCGTTCTCCTTCGTTTCTCCTGGAAAGACATGGAGAAAGGGATCGTGGACAGCATTGCCAAGGCAATGCCCGCGATTCTCATCATGCTGAGCGTGGGTGTTCTCATCGGCTCCTGGATCGTCTGCGGGACCATTCCGATGATTGTGTATTACGGCCTGAAGCTGATTTCTCCGCAATACTTTTTGTTCACAGCTTGTCTGGCATGCAGTGTCGTGTCCCTGGCGACGGGGACGTCCTGGGGGACGATTGGGACGATTGGCGTCGCCTTTATAGGAATTGCCTTAGGACTGGGAGTCCCCCTCGGCCCGGCAGCCGGAGCTGTCGTGGCCGGCGCTTACTTCGGCGACAAGATGTCCCCGCTTTCCGATATCCCCAACCTCGCGGTTGTCGTCGCCGGTTCGAACCTTTTTGACCATATTAAACATCAGGTCTGGTCGGCCGGGCCGGCTTACCTTCTCGGACTCCTGGTCTATTTCCTCGCCGGATTCGGGTATCGAAGCCATACCATCAGCTCCGAGGCCATGACAACGATCCTCCAAACCTTAGAGGCCAATTTCCATTTCAATATCCTCCTTCTGCTTCCAATGATTATTGTTTTTGCTTTTGCCATCGCCAAGAAGCCCACGATTCCGGGAATGCTCCTCTCCTCCTTCGTGGCCGGGGGTCTGGCCATCATCTTTCAGCACGCCTCGGTGTCAGATGTGGCGACCGCGATTAACTCCGGGTATCCAGCCCATACGGGGGTTGAGGCAGTCGACCGTCTCCTCTCGCGCGGCGGGATGATGAGCATGATGGAGACGCAGCTTGTGGCGTTTACAGCGTTTAGCTTCGGTGGCATCATGCAACGCACAGGAATGCTTTCGGTCATTCTCGACCGCGTCATGAGATTTGCCACTCAAGTCTGGAGTCTTGTCCTGACGACGATCGGCACAGCGGTTATCTCAGCCATGGTGACAGGAAGCTCCTATTTATCCATGATCATTCCGGGCGAGCTTCTCAGCCCGATCTACAAAAAAAAGGACCTGGCCGCAAAAAACTTGTCCCGGATCATTTCTGAAAGCGGCGGGATTATCGTTCCTCTGATCCCCTGGAGCATGGCAGGAGTCTACATCACTGGGACGCTCGGCGTCCCGACATTTTCATATCTGCCCTGGGCAATCATGAACTACGCCTCGGTCGTGATTCTGGCTATTTTCGGGTTCACCGGCCTGACGATGGCCCGGAGAACGCGGGAGGATGAGACTCAGGTGGGAAGCTAGGCAGAAGGCTACTCCTCCTTTTCTGCCTCACCCATGGCTTTGGCAAATTTCTCTTCCGCCTTTTCCAGCTTTTTCTTTTCCAGCTCGGCTGTCGCTTCGAATTTCCGTTCGAACTCACTCATCCTCTTTTTTTCTTTGGACAGCAACTCATCCAGGGAATCCTTCTTCTTTGCGGCTCGCTTTTCGGTTTTGACAATGGCCTCGGTCATGCCGTCCACCCACAGGATAGACTGGCAGCACGGGCAAACGAGTTGAAACAGACCGGCTTTCTTCTTTTCTTCACTCATAGTAACTTCAATTTAGCAGAAAAAGGAGAATGGGACAATCTCACTCACGTCCTGGGACAGTTCCCAAGCTTGTGTTTTTTCATCAATTTGAAAAGTCCCTGGCGGCTCAGTCCAACTGCTTCAGCCGTCCGGGCTTTGTTGTGGCCAAAACGAAGCAGGGCCTGGGTTAAGAACCTCTTCTCAAAATCTGCCTTGGCTTCGAAAAAATTATATGAAACGGCGGCCGGGGTTCCCCTCTGAGGATTGACTTTGGCCGAAAGGCAATCCTCTTTGATCAGGCCGCCAGGGCCAGACAGGACCAGAGACCTCTGAATCTCATTCTGCAGCTCGCGGATATTCCCCGGCCAGGAATAGTCCATCAGAAGCTCCATGGCCCGGGGGGAGAAATACGCCCTCCCGCGTCTCATTTCCCGGCAGTACCTTTCGAGGAAATGATCGACGAGGAGAAGAAGGTCCGCTTTTCTTTCCCGGAGGGGAGGAACTTCGATGGTGAGTATGCGTAGGCGGTAGTACAAATCCATCCTGAAATTCCCCAGCTCGATCTCTTTTTCGATATTTTTGTTGGTCGCGCTAACGAAGCGAACATCAACTCGGCGCGTTCGCGTCTCTCCAACCCTTCGAATTTCCTTTTCCTGAAGAAGACGCAACAGTTTGGCTTGGAGCGGCAACGACAGATCCCCGACCTCATCCAGAAAAAAGGTGCCTCCGTTGGCCTCCTCAATCAGCCCGGCCTTGTCTCGAAGCGCTCCCGTAAATGCCCCCCGGGCGTGGCCAAAGAGCTCGCTCTCTAGCAGAGGATCGGGAATAGCGCCGCAGTTCACGGCGACAAACGAACCCACCCGTCTTGCTCCTCTCTCATGAATGGACCTGGCGATAATTTCCTTTCCCGTGCCGCTCTCGCCGGATATAAACACGGGCGCGTCTGTATCCTTGACTTTCTCGATCAAAGTCCGGATCCGGGAAGAGCTACCACTTTGCCCTATGAGGAAATCCTCTCCCTGGGGAGAATGGGAAAACCCCTCTGTATTGTTATGATCTCCACCGTTCTTGAGGAAAGGCTTGAGGGCTTGGGAAAGACAAGCCAGAAGCTCCAAGTCCTCTTCAGAATATGGGCTCTGCCCCAGGTCCCGGAAAAGACAAATGGCGCCGACCGGCTGCTCATCGCCCGAAAGGGGCAGGCAGAGAAGAGGTTGATTCGGCCAGACGGCGTCAGACTGGCTGCCATTCCAAGACGACCGATCCTTATATCCCTCGAGCAGCGGACGTTTTTCCTGGAGCACTCTTTGGATGATGTTTTCACTCGCGGAGACACAGGATTTTTCCGGGCCTGGCCAGGCGTGTTCAAACACGACCTGGCTGCTTTTATCGAGAAGCACGAGCCGGACAAAACTCGAAGAGACTTCTTCGCCGATGATCTGGAGTAACTTACTCAAGAAAGAGCGGACCTGGCCTGGCTTTACTCCCATACCCCAAATAACGATAGAATGTGCCTGTTTTTCTCAGCTTGGGGATGCTCAAGATCTATTAGAAGCGTCTCCGCTTCCAGGCTCGCATTGCTTTGGAATAGGGTGCTGCCATGGCTTCCGCTCGTCGTGTCGGCCTCGTTGGGTTGTCGCTTGAGTATCATGGAAACAAAGGCGTTTAGAGCATTTGTCGCGTCCTTGACTCGGTGGGCCTCTCCGTATAAGCTTAGAGGCCCGGCCATCACGAGGAACAGGCATGGTTCGCCGAGCCCACAACCGCCTGGTCAACGAAAAAAGCCTGTACCTCCGCCAGCACGCCGAGAATCCCGTCCAATGGTATCCCTGGTGCGATGAGGCCTTCGAGGCCGCCCGAAAGCAGGGGAAGCCCATTTTCTTATCGATTGGCTACTCCACCTGCCACTGGTGCCACGTGATGGAAAGAGAGTCGTTCAGCGACGAAGAGGTTGCCAGCCTGATGAATGAGCTGTTCATCGCGATCAAAGTTGACCGGGAAGAGCGACCGGATATCGATTCTTTTTATATGGACGTCTGCCAGCTTCTCTTAGGAAGCGGGGCTGGCCTTTGACGGTGATTATGACACCCGATAAGAAGCCTTTCTTTGCCGGGACTTATTTTCCGAAAGAGAGCCGCTTCGGTTTCATGGGCCTCAAAGAAGTTCTATCTCGCACAGCCCAAGCCTGGGGCCAGAGCACTTCCGAAATATTGAGTTCTGCACAAAAAATCCACGCAGTCCTGAACCGCCCGGTGCTTTCTCGAGGCGGGGATCTTCCGGCCGATATTTTGAAGAGAACGTTCGTCCAGCTGGCCGACCATTTCGACCAGGAAAACGGAGGATTTGGCACTACCCCGAAATTCCCCTCGCCCCAACACCTGACATTTCTTCTCCGCTGGGCCAAGCGAACAAGCGATGCAAGGCCTCTCGTAATGGTCGAAAAAACTTTGCGGGCTATGCGCAGGGGTGGGATTTATGATCATCTCGGGTTTGGATTTCACCGTTATTCCACGGATGCACAATGGCTGGTTCCCCATTTTGAAAAGATGCTCTGCGACCAGGCCCTCCTGACCATGGCCTACACCGAGGCCTACGTGTTCACGGCCAAGGAGGAATACCGCCAGACTGCCGAAGAGGTCGCAGCATATGTGTTGCGGGATATGACTTCTGAGGAAGGCGGCTTCTTCGCGGCTGAAGATGCTGACAGTAACGGCAAAGAGGGAAAGTTTTATCTTTGGGAAGAGGAGGAAATCAGGAATATCCTAAAGCCCGCCGAAGCAGAGCTCGCCATCCGAGTTTTTAATATTCGGCCAGATGGCAATGACGAAGAAAGGAAAATCGGACGAGCAAGAGAAAATATCCTTTGGGTCGCAGAGCAGCCCATTCATCCCGCGACGAAATCATCACTTCAAGGGAAGGCAGCTCAAGCCCGTCTTGCTCGGATTCGGGAAAAGCTATTCAGGGCCCGGGAAGAAAGACCCAGACCCCTCAAGGACACAAAAATATTGACCGACTGGAACGGACTGATGATCGCAGCCCTGGCCAAAGCGTCTCAGGCGTTTGATAGAGAAGACTACGCCGCAGCGGCCAGAAAAGCTGCTGATTTTGTTCGGGCAAAGATGATTGCTCAGGGAGAGCTTTATCACCGCTATATTGAAGGCGAGGTCAAAATTCCCGGTTTCCTGGATGATTATGCTTTCTTCATCTGGGGCCTCATCGATCTTTACGAGACGATATTCGACCCCAGTTGTCTTGAATGGGCTCTGGAATTGACCGACCGGCTTCTCCTGAAGTTCTGGGATAAAAAGGAGGGCGGGTTCTTTTTGAGTTCTGAAGAAGCCCAGGATCTTCCCTTCCGGAGAAAAGAAATTTACGACAGCGCCGTCCCATCCGGGAATTCCGTAATGACAGCCAATCTTCTCCGGCTCGGCCGGATCACCGGGCGAACAGAACTCGAAACAAAAGCACACGAACTTGCCAAAGCCTTTTCGCTGCGGATCGTTCAGGCGCCCATAGCCCATACGCAGCTCATGTGCGCTCTTGATTTCGCCAGAGGCCCATCTTATGAAATCGTGATTGTCGGCCAAGCCAGCGCAGAAGACACCGAGACTATACTCCGGAGCCTCCGTCGGAACTACATCCCTAATAAGGTCGTCCTGTTCCGGCCAGCTGAAGTTCAATCGCCGGAAATCTTAAAGTTCGCCCCCTATCTTAAACCGATGACAGCTCTTGAGGGAAAGGCCACTGCCTATGTCTGCTCCAACTACCGCTGCCAGCTTCCCACAACAGAGTCCGCACAAATTTTGGCCCTGCTGAATGCTGGCTAGTCGTTCTCTTTCGGCCCGCTTTGAAGAGAATTCCGCCGAAGCGCCTTCCAGGTCCTGACGGAAAGTTGGTTTGGAGGGGGGCTGGTTCGAAAAGAGGGGACCGCTGCGAAGGAAAAGGCTTTTTCCACTCCTCCCCAGAGTTTTTTCCGGGAAAGATTGGAGGCGGAGAAAATGATTACGCCCGGTGCCCCGGCCTTCCTGACCGTATCTATCGTCTGGATGATCTTAGTCTCGGGAAAGAACCCGACAGGCGGGTCGGCAAGGATGCGGGTGAGTCCATCGGCGAGAGCCTGTCTGGTGAGTTTCCCCTTGAGGAAAGAGTTGTATTGACTCTTCAGCTCTTTGGCCCGGGGCGGGGAAAACCGACTAATGGAGGCGATATTAGCATCCATGAACCGGCCGAATTCGGTTTGGGGCCCTGAAGAGACATCTGTCTTCAAGAATTGAAGGGCCTGCTCCCAGGGGTCCAGTTCTTCACGGAAAATGTAATGTGCGTCCAGCCCGACAAGATAACTGCAGTTCTCTCCGACCCATCCGACCTGGGCCCGCACTACATCCGCAAGGTAGGTTAGGTAATCCTCGAAGCTGCCCTGGAAATGGCTCCGGTAGGTCATGGTCATGGCAATATCCAGCCAAGGCGCAAAGTCCGTCCACCGCTGAGCGATGAACCTCCCGCTTTTCATCGGGTTGACAAAAACCGCGGCCGACATCTCGATCTCCGGACGAATCGCGGCCGCCCTTTCCCAGGCTTCCCGCACAAATCTGTTGATAGCGTCGCACCGCAGGGTGTAATAAAAATAATCCAGGTCGGGCCGGTTGATCGCTTTCCCCTCAAGGATAAACCTGGCCTTTTCTTCCCTTGACATCTGCGGCCAGGTCGAAGGCCTGACCGTGAAGTCGAGGTCCCAGTTGGACTCTTCTCGGAGGCGTGTTTTTTTCAGGGCAATCCGGACATCCGACTTGGAAGGATAGTATAAAAGATTGTCGCTTAAAAAATGCTCCAGGCAATAATCACAGAAGCAGTAGGAATCCGGGGCCACATCGCCCGGATAGCGGACATAATCGTGATGGATTCCGTCCACAGGATAATCCCGGACCACCTCCTCGATCATCGGAAGAAGCCATTGGTCGGTATAGCCGGGACGGCGGTTCGGACACATCCAGACCGGACCATAGACCTGGTCCGGAGTCAATTGTTCCCCCGCCGTCAAGCCGCCCTCGGGGTTGAGCATGGCCCATTCGGGATGGGCCTTGAAGGCTGGTGAGTCCTTGCCCTCAGGGAAATCGCAGAGCCAGGCATGGACCTTGATGCCGTACTTGGGAGCGATAGCAGTGATCGCTTTAAGAAGGTCGAAGTCTTTGTAGTCCGGATGCACGGCCTCGGGAAATGCCTTGCTCTTCCAGAAGATGTGGCCAAGCGTATCCTTGACAAGCGGGACGACAATTTGAATGTTGGCTTTTTTCAGGATCTTGAAAAATTCTTCAACGTCTTTTTCGCTCTTGCCGAAATCGGCGGGGCCGGCCCAGACTCCCCGGCCTTCTCTCCTTGCAGGGGTTTGAGCCAGCAAGGCCAGGGGGAGCACAAAAATCAAAAAGAAGAGACTCATTTTCCTCATGTTGATACCTCCTGAAAATTCTCTGCCCTTGCGTCGGTTTATTACTAATAGAAAAGATATGTTTAGTCAAATAGCGAACCGTTCATGAAAAAAACCATTGAACCCTCTTTTGCTAATAATTATAATCTCGTCACGTGACTGGAGAGGAGAGGACATGAAAGCAACGGTTGCTGCCTTCATTTTTCTGACTCTCGGCGTGTTCTTCTTTCTCGGCCTGAATCCCGGCCAAAACATCAAGGCCGGCGACCAAGCCCTCGGGACACGGAAATATGACGATTACGAAACCCCAAGATTTTGCGGAACCTCATGCCATACGGATTTTTACCAGCAGTGGACTCAGGCAATGATGTCCCAAGCCTACACTCATCACTGGGATGAAATCGAGTACTTTAAGCTGGCTGTTCCGCATGCCGAGAAGGACAGCGCAGTGGCCGGAGTCAAAGCAGGATGCAACGGATGCCACGCTCCCTTCGCTTTTCTCGCGGGCGATGTCCCCCCTCCCAAACCCGCCGTGAACAGCCGCGCCAACGAATCGGTCTCCTGCGACCTCTGTCATACTGTCACCGGGTTCGCCGGCGACACCCCTTTTAACTTTAACTGGATCTCCGAGCCCGGGAAGACTAAATACGGACCGCGCGAGGGCAAGAATTCGCCCGAGCACAACCTGATGAAATCAGAATTCCTGGGGAAAGCCGAATTTTGCGGGACTTGTCACAACGAAAAGAGCCCCTACGGAGCCTGGGTCAAAGCCACTCAGCTGGAATGGAAGGAGGGGCCTTATGCGGCCCAGGGAGTGAAATGCCACGATTGCCACATGACCTATGCTTCGCTGAAGACAGCGTCCATGGGAAATTCCTACCCGGACGCCCGGCTCCATCTTTTTCACGGAGCGCACGACCCCGGCAAGGTCAGGGGGACGATCGAGCTGAGGATCCAGCCGGATATCAGAGAAGCCGAGCCCGGTGAGGCCGTCAAGTTCACCATCGCCCTTTTTAACCAGAAAACAGGTCATAAGTTTCCCACCGGCTCCGTAGAGGACCGGATTGTCTGGATGCATGTCGAGGCTGTGGACGCCAAGGGGAATGTGTACCATCTCCCCGTAGACAAGAAAGGGTTTGAAGGCGAAGAATACACCATAGGCGCGGATGTGCTGGCCTATCAGGATATGGGAATCGCCCTAGGAGATGCAACCTTCAAGGGAGTGCAAAGAGACGGCATACCCGTGGGCGACCGGATTTTCCGAATGGCCTATTTCGACCCACAAGGACGGATGACCATGCAGCAATGGAACACCAAATCCTTCGGCACAGACTATCGGATTGGCCCGCGGGAAACGAAGATCGAAACCTGCACATTCACGCTCCCTGATACAATTCCGCCCGGGACGCTGAGAGTCACAGCCGTACTCAATTATCAGAAATTGGTCAAACCAGTAGCCGACTTCCTGGGAGTGCCGGATGATGAATCGGAAATCATCATAGTCAACGAGCACTCGACCGCGGTCACAGTCCTTCAATAAGGTGACAAAATGAAAAAATCAACCCTCATTTTCCTGGGAACTGTTCTCTTTCTTCAAGCGGCTGTGGTCCGGCTTCAGGCGATACCGGCCTTCGCCCGCAAATACACGATGACCTGCAAGACCTGTCACGCTCCCTTTCCCAAGCTCAAGAGCTACGGGGAGGAGTTCGCGGCCAACGGCTATGTCATTAAAGACAAAGATACCCCGCGTTATTATGTCGATACAGGCGACAATTTTCTCTCCTTGCTCCGGGAAGCCCCGATCGCCTTACGGCTGGAGGGATACGTCACTTATGATTATTCCCACACCAAACAATTGGATTTCACAGCTCCGTACTTGATCAAATTCCTCTCGGGGGGCGAGATCACTAAGAACATTTCCTACTATTTCTATTTTTTCTTTTCCGAGGTTGGGGAGATAGTCGGACTCGAAGACGCCTTCCTGATGTTTAACAGCCTGTTCGGTTCCAGCCTGGACTTCTATATCGGTCAGTTTCAAGTATGTGACCCGGTCTTCAAGCGAGAGTGCCGCCTCAGCTTCGAGGACTACGCGATTTATACGGCCAAACCGGGCACCTCCCAAATTACTCTAACCTACGACAGGGGGGTCATGTTGAATTATGAGCTTCCCACGAAGACAGACCTCTGGCTGGAAATTGTCAACGGCAGCGGAATTGACCCGGCCAATCCCTTCGGAAACTTCGATTCGGACAAGTACAAGAATCCTGTTTTCAGGGCCTCCCAGGAAATCGGCGCCAATTTCCGGCTGGGCGGGTTGGGCTACCTCGGCAAGGAAGAGCAGGACAGCATCGTCAATTCCGTGTGGATGGTGGGTATCGACGCCACTGTATCCGCCACAGCTCTTGAACTCAACCTTCAATACCTGGAGCGCAGCGACAGCAACCCCTATTTCGTTGTTTCTCTTATGGAAGGCCCGAAAATCAAGACGAGAGGCGGGTTTGCGGAGCTGATCTTTCTCCCTAAAGGGGATGACAGCCGCTGGTATCTCGTGGGACTCTTCAACCACGTCAGGTCAGGCATCAAAGAGCTGGACTACACTTCGGCCACGCTCCACTATGGCCGGCTCTTGAGAAGAAACATCCGGGCCACGGCTGAACTTACTTATGTTCTTGACAGCATTTATAACGAGTATGCCCAGGTCGAGGCCGGACTGATCCTGGCTTTTTGAGGCCGCGAAGAAATTCGCTGAGGACCCGCGCGTCTGCATTTTTTAGGAGCCGAAGATCTCTATTCTCCTTAACATTTTTATTTGTTTCTCGATATACTCTTATGTGAAATGGACGAAAAGGAGAACCGTTTGATCGAACTCGTCCTGCACGGAAACGTCGAGGCTTTTGAGCCCCTGATCACTCCCTATCGGAAGACTATCCTGAGCCTGGCCTACCGGCTCAGCCGGAACCGGGAAGACGCTCAAGAAATCTCTCAGGACGCCCTGTTGCGGGCCTTTCGATACTTGCGCACTTACGATAAAAAAAGAAGCTTTCGGAACTGGCTGCTCCAGATTCTCGTCAATGCCTGGCGAAGTCGGCAGAAACCGAAGCCCGAGCGAGAGAGCCCGGAGCAATTTCTTCAGCGAAGCTCTGATGATGACCCGCAACAGAGACACTTGCAGGAGGAAGCCAGGACTCAACTCCTGGACTGTCTCGCTTGCCTGAGCCCGCGCGAAAAAGAAGTTGTTCTCCTGCGGGATATCGAAGACCGGAGTATTAAAGATACGGCCACGATCCTAGGCTCTTCGCCGCTTTCTGTCCGCGTCCATCTTTGCTCAGCACGGAAAAAGCTCAAGGACAGAATCAAGGAGAAATTCCCCTTTCTTATAGAGGACCGGAGATGACCTGTAAACAACGCAAGAAGCATATCCCTCTTCTCGCCGGAGGCGACCTCCCGGAAAGAAAAGCCCGGCGGTTGAGAAGGCATCTCAAGGCCTGCGAGGCGTGCCGGAAAGAACTCAAAGAATATGAAGCGATCTTGGCAGGCATAAAATCCTTCGCCCTCGAGGAAGAGCGGGATTGGGAAGAAGAGGAATGGCAGAGTCTCCTGCAAAAAGTGACCGCCGAAAAACCCGGGCCGTGCGTCTTGTCTCTCGGCGTCCAGACAAGAACGGCCTGGGCCTACGGATTCCTCGTCTTGCTCGTCTTGGGCCTGACCGCTTTTCTATTCTGGACGATTTTGAGTCATCGAAAAACTGTCGGGGTTATCAAGAACATCACTATTACTCAAGCGCAGCCCGCTCGGACATTTCAGGCCGGAGAGACCGTGGTGCCGCAAATCGAAGACGCCCCTTTTGTAGCGAGAGCACCGAGGCTCCGCCGCGAAAAACTCGAGCCAACGTTTCAGGCCGCGCTTCCTGAGGAAGTCTCGCCTCAAGAACGGCTCAGTTTGACTCTCATTTCCAGTAAATCAGGACTCCGAGTCCACTGGATTTTCGATAAAAATTTTGAATGGAAGGAGACCGGAAGATGAAAAATTCGATCGCAACCGCTTCTTTCCTCGCCATGGCCTTGTTTCTTGTCCTCGTCGCTACGGGCTTGGCTCAAGAAACTCCGCCGAAGATGGTCCAGGAGATCGTCAAGCTCAAGTATTCCAAGAGCAACGTGCTCCTCAGCGGAGGGATCCTGTACACTTTCCTCAGTCCCCAGGGACGCATTAACTCGAACCCGGAAGCCGGACTGATTACGATCAGCGACTTCCCCGAGAACGTCAAAAAAATTCTCGCACTGATTCGCGAGCTCGACGTAAAGCCGGCCGATATCCAGTTCACGATACAGCTTGTTCTGGGGTCGGCCGCCAGTGAAGAACAAGTGGATGAGTCTCTCAAAAATGATCCCGTCATCAGGGAGCTCAAAACCTTGTTGAGCTACAAGTCCTTCGGCCTGCTGGACACGTCCTTCATCCGCGCTATCGACGGCGAGGTCTCCGAGGTCACCATGGGAAAGGACGCCGAACTCCGGCTCGAGCTCCGGCCCAAGTTTATCAAGGAAGAAAAAGACCAGCTCATTCAAGTGGAGGCCCAGCTGACCAGAAGGGGCGGGATCATCGAAAGCGGAGGTAACGCCCGCCGGGAATCAACAGTTTTGCTCACCGCCCACTTGACCATGAAATCCGGTGAAAAAACGGTCGTCGGCGTCTCCAAGATGAACGGCGGAGAGAAGGGGCTGATCCTCATCATCTCGGGCAAAATCACGGGTTAAAAGAAGCACGGAAAACCGACGCGGGATTCTTAAAGGGCAATCGCTTATCGGACTTTCTTGCGGACATCCCTGAAGCCGGGGTTCCATTCCTTGATGGCTCGATAAAGCTCCTGGGCTTTTTGCTTTTCGTCCTTGTCCTCATACAGAGACGCTAGCTCATATTCAAGGAAAAAGAATTCCTCAGACTTATCAGGAACCAATTTTAAGCATTCCTGGAGCCACCGGAGCGCTTCCTCCACCTCATTTTTCTTCCGGTACGCCTTGCTGATGATGCTGTAGCATTCAAGCTTCCGGTCCGGTTCCTTGGCAGCGAGCAGAAGCTCTTCAATGGCCTCATCGAGCAAGCCCTGCTCGAGAAATGCCAGGCCGAGATGAAAACGTGTCTCATAAGCCTTGGCGTCGACCCGCTTGCGGAGCTCCTCCCTGAAATCCCTGACAATCTCAGAGAGTTCCTTCTCCAGGACGGAAATATCCCCCCGGAGCTGCTGTGAATAAACGCCCCTAATCATGGCCAGCTCATCCCCAATTTTTTCTCCAAGATCATAATATCTCATCCCGGGCGCTTCCTCAGAAGGAAGAGGCAGAATCTCCGTGTCGGCGAAAATTTCAGCCGCTGTGACTCGTCTTCCAGCACTCCCTTCGCCCTGAAGGAGAGAAAAAAACGTTTTGGCCAGCTCCGGAGTCGCGACGATTTTCTCCTCTATTTCCTGGATTTTCTCGACTCGGGAAGGAATTTCGTCGGTCCTGATATCGGTCCTGATTTTCTCCAAGTCCGCTATTTTCTCCTCTATTTTGCGAGAAAAGGGAAACTTAAGACTCAGGTTTTCCAGAATCCTCCGGGCATTCCGGACGAGTCCCTGGCTCACATACAGGTCAACCCTGGAGAGAAGAAGGTCGAGACTTTCCTCGTCTGTCGCGGCATAGGCCAGGACTTCTTCCTCCCCTACTTTTTCATCGACAAATCCGAGCTGTCTTCGCAAATTCCAATACTCCTGGACGAGCGCTTCATCCTTCGGGCAGAGCTCCATAAGCTCGGACAAGGCGACGAACATGTTCTCCGTGGATTTTTGTTCCCGGGCTTCTGCCAAAATAACCCGGCAAACGACTTCCAGGTTATCTTTCTGCTTCTTGGACTTGTAAATCGCAGCCAGTTTTTCCAGGGCAGGAAGATGAAGATGCTTGGCGCTGAGAACGATCCCAAGAAGCCCGACCGCCGCGTCTTCCTTCTGTTTTTTGATCAAGTTTCCGATCAGTGGTTCCAAGAGCTTATAGGCTTTTTCAGGCCTGTTTTGAAGACTGTAGACTTTCCCGAGCTTAATCCTAGCTTTGGTATTCAGGGGGTTCTGCTCGACGACTCCAGAAAATATCTCCTCCGCCTTTTTGAGCTCGCCGTCCTCAAGGTAGAGGGTTCCGAGGATATTGTTAAAATGAAGATTCTCCTTGTCTCCCCGCAGAATCTTGTTGACGATTCCGATCGCCTCTTTCCTCAGCCCTTTCCTTTTGAGAATTTCGATTTTATTTGTCAGAGTCCGGGCGTCATCTTTTTTGAGCGACTGGGCCTTTTGGATAATCTTTTCCGCCTCCTCGTTCTCACCCCGGCCGAGCAGTATCTCGGCAGCATCATTGAGCTGGAGGACCGCCTCTTCGATAAACCCCTCCTGGCTAAAGAGCTCAGCCAAAGAGAGTTTGAAGGAGATATTTCCCTGGTCCAGCTTGACCAGCTTGTGGTAAAGAAACATGAGTTCCTTTGTCCGCCTCTCTTTTCTCAGCCTTTGTTCTGCTTTCAGGTATTCCCTCTTGGCCTCCGTCGCAAAGCCTTGTGTGTCAAAAAGGTCTCCCATCCTGACCATGATCACGACATTATCAGGGTCAACCTTGGTGATTTTCTTGTAGATGGCTAAGGCCCGGGAATAAAAGCCCGTGGATTCGTAGTAGCTGGCGACAGATTGATACGCTTTGACGGCTTCCTCATTCCGGTCCATTTTCACATAGAGGTCGCCGATGATGTTATTGACAGTCAGGTCCGGCGCTTCCCCGGCCAGTAGCTTCTTGTATTCAACAATCGCCTCTTCGAGTCGGCCGGCGCTCGCCTGCCTTTCCGCAAGCTCGATGATCCTTGTCTTATCTTTCATATTGTTCATGCCAGCTCGACCTTGCCCGCAAGATTAAAGGTGAGGCGGTGCAGCGGCGACGGCCCTTTCTCTTTCAGTGCCTGGTAGTGTTCCTTTGTCCCGTAGCCCTTGTTCTTGGCCAAATGATAACCCGCAAAAAATTCCTCCAGAAAAACCATCCACTCATCCCGGACGACTTTGGCCAGGATAGAAGCGGCTGCAACGGATATGCTCTTTCGGTCACCGCCCCGGAGGCAGAGTCCCGGACAGCCAAGGTCTATTGTTCGGTTCTCGAACCCGTCGATTAAAAGATAGTCGGGCCGCGCAGTCAAGTTTGACACCGCCCTCTTCATCGCCTCGAGCGAGGCTTGATAAATATTGATGAGGTCAATCTCCTTGTTCGTGACCGAGCCCAAGCCTACGGCCAAGGCCTCGGTCAAAATATGGCCAGCCAGTTCCTTTCGCTTCTGCGGAGATAGCGCCTTTGAATCGTCGACGTCTCTCAACCATCCTTTCAGCGGAGCATTGATCCATTGCGGTGGCAGAATGACGGCCGCCGCTACAACAGGACCAAATAAAGCTCCTCTCCCCACTTCATCTACTCCAGCAATAGTCCTGAACCGCTGTCTGACGATTCGCTTTTCAATCCTGAAGCTCAGCATTTCCGCTAAAAACAAGACGAAAGGCCGATGGTGCTTTTCCTGTCTATTTGGCTTCCTTAAGCTTGGCGGCCTTACCCCTTAGGTCGCGCATATAATATAGCTTGGCCCGTCGGACTCTGCCTTTTTTGACAACTTCAATCTTCTTAATAGCCTTGCTATGAACAGGAAAAATTCTTTCCACACCGATTCCAAAAGAAATTTTCCGCACCGTGAATGTCATCCCAGCACCTTTCCCCCTCTTGGCGATCACGTCGCCCTTGAAAACCTGGATTCGCTCTTTGTCCCCTTCCTTGATTATGACATGGACTTTGACCGTGTCCCCCACCGCAAACGGTTCCAGGTCTGTTCTCAGATCTCTTGCTTCAGCCAAGTCAATCAGGCTCATTGGTCTTTCCTTTCCGTTGAATTGACTCCAATATTTTCTTGTCTTCCGAGGCCAGTTTTTTCTTCCTCAAAAGGTCGGGTCGAAGCGACCATGTCTTCTCTAAAGCCTTTCTCCAGCGCCAACAGTAAATTTTAGCATGATCCCCAGAGAAAAGCACCTGGGGGACTTTTTTCCTCCTAAAATCGCGGGGCCTGGTGTAATGGGGATAATCCAGGATCCCGTTAAAAAAAGAATCCCGCCGGACAGACTCCTCTTTTCCGACAACACCGGGGATAAACCTGGAAACGGCGTCCACAACCACCCAAGCAGCAGGCTCTCCTCCGGTTAACACATAATCCCCTATTGAGATCTCGCCATCGACCAGGTACCGGCTAACTCTTTCATCCACGCCTTCATAGCGGCCGCAGATCAGGATGACCTGAGGGATGCGGGCAAGCGTCCGGGCGAAACGGGCATCAAATTTTCCCCCTTGAGGAGAAAGCAAGTACACGCGGCTCTTCAAATCTGCCCTTTTAATGCCCTCGACGGCTTCAAAGACCGGCTCTGGCTTGAGAACCATGCCTTCGCCGCCCCCATAAGGGCGGTCATCCACCTGTTTGTGCCTATCGTGGGCATAATCCCTTAAGTTATGGATATGGACCTCGATCAGCCCTTTCTCCAGCGCCTTCCTGACTACTCCCCCTGAAAAAAAGCCGGTGAACATTTCGGGGAAGATGGTGATAATATCAAATCTCATTCACGTCTCGTTGAGGTCCAAAAGTCCTGCGGGCGGGTCGATGCGAATTTCCTTCTTGACGAGGTCGACCTTCCGGCAGATGGACTCGTGGAAGGGAACAAATATTTCCTTCCCGTCTCGGTCGATCACCAGGAGATCATTGGCCGGGATGGAAAGCACATCCACGACCTTGCCGATGAGCTCTCCTTGGAGGCTGAGGGCAGAGCAGCCTTTCAATTCAAAGAGGTAATAATGGCCAATCGCAGAAGGTTTCAAGCTGTCTGGGGGAACGAATACCTCCAACCCCGCAAGACTGTCGGCCTCAGCCAGAGAATCCACTCCGGCGAGCTTAACCTGGAAATATTTTCCTCTTCGAGCAAAAAATTCGACCCTGAATTCCTTGATCTCCCCCTCTTTCCCTATAAAGAGCGTTCTGCACGCGGAGAGTTCAACCAGGCCGTTATCGTAGAATCTTAGCTTCAGCTCTCCGCGATTTCCCTGGCTTCTTAATATTTTCCCTACGCTTATCAACTAGCCTTTTTCTATGATTTCGAGGTTAAATCTTCTCTTCAGTTTCATCCCCGCAGCTCCGAGGATAATCCGAATGGCCCGCGCTGTTCTCCCCTGTTTGCCGATCACTTTGCCCAAATCTTCCGGAGCCACCTTAAGCTCAAGAATTGTGGTTTGTTCCCCTTCCAATTGGGAAACCTGCACTTTTTCCGGATTGTCCACTAACGATTTGGCGATCAGTTCCACAAGCTCCTTCACTGTAACCTCCTTGCTAAAGATTAAGACTGTTTATGAGGAACGTTCGTTGATTTGGAAGCTTTATTCAAAAGAGATCGGACCGTTTGGGACGCCCGGGCTCCCTTTTTTAGCCAAGAATTGGCTTTCTCAAGGTCAATTCGAATCTCCGCAGGGTCTTTTAGAGGATCGTACGTGCCGAGGAAATCCTTGGCATTGCCCTGCCTCGGACCCTTCGACTCCATAACCACAATCCGATAAAACGGCTTTTTTTTAGCACCGAAACGCATTAATCGCATACTCAACATGGTTAATTTACAATCCTTTAAAAAATGATTACGAATGATAGCCGAAAACCGCTCTCAAGTCAACCTGTTTTCGGATCCCCTGAACGCGACATCATCAGAGAGCCTGCGCCGCTGGCCGCATGTATCCGCCTGCGGATTTCTCAACGGGAACGGGGGATAGAAGAAAGTATCTTTTTGAACTGAGACTTCTTCATCATCTTTTTCATCTCCATAAACTGCTTCAACAGCTGGTTGACCTCAAAAACCGGCCTTCCCGATCCCCTGGCGATCCGGAGCCGGCGGCGGCCGTCGATCATCCGGGGGTCATGCCTTTCCCGCGGCGTCATGGCATTGATAATAGCCTCGAAGTGGAGGATTTTTTTATCGTCCATCTCCACGGCAGACATGTCCCTAAACATGCCGGCATTGGGAAGATATTTCAGAATGGAGGAGAGCGAACCCATCTTTTTGACCTGGTGGAGCTGACGCCTGAAATCCTCGAGCGTGAATTCCTCTTTTTGAAGCTTGCGGGCGATCTCTTCTGCCTCTTTGATATCTGTCTCCTGCTCGGCCTTCTCGATCAGGGTGAGGATATCTCCCATCCCGAGAATACGCGAGGCCATCCGGTCGGGGTAGAACACCTCGAGCTTGTCGAATTTCTCCCCTGTTCCGACAAACCGAATCGGCTTCCCTGTAACCGAGACAATCGACAATGCCGCTCCTCCCCTGGCGTCTCCGTCGAGCTTGGTCAGGAGGATGGAGGAAAGACCGATTTTTTCTTCAAAAGCCTGGGCCGACCGGACGGCGTCCTGCCCGGTCATTGCATCTCCAACATAAATGACCTCATCAGGCTGAAGTGCATCCTTGACCAGGCTAAGCTCCTCCATGAGTTCGTTGTCCACATGAAGCCGGCCGGCAGTATCGACGATAAGGGGGTCATGCCCTCTATTTCTGGCGAAAAGGACAAGATCTTTGAGCGCCTTCTGAGGAGAGGCCATCTGCTCCTTGCTCATCTCATAGAAAGGCATGTTCAGCTGCCGGGCGATCATCTGCAGCTGGTCCTGCGCCGCTGGCCTTTTCAGGTCAAATGAGACAAGGAGCGGATTTTTCTGGAACCCGAGGGCCCATTTTGCCAGCTTCCCGCATGAGGTCGTCTTGCCCGATCCCTGAAGCCCGACCAGCATAAAAACGGATGGCGGACGGCTGGCAAAGCGTAAAGGCTTGGCTTCCCGGCCGAGGATGAAGGTCAACTCGTCTCTGACGATCTTGATAACCTGCTGGGCTGGGGTTAGGCTTTCCAGGACTTCCTGGTTGAGAGCCTTGGACTGGATCTTCTCGATAATCTCCTTGACAACTTTGTAATTGACATCTGCCTCGAGAAGGGCCAAGCGGATCATTCTTAAGGCCTCGGCCATGTTCTTTTCTGTGATTTTCCCCTCGCCCCGGAGATATTTCATCACCTTCTGGAGGCGTGTGGAGAGCTGTTCGAACATCGTCTTCCTTCCCTGGAACGAGCAATTAGACTCCCCATCTTAAGAGATTTCTCCAGGCCAAGTCAAACTCTCGGCTTGACAATTTCTGTCTTTATGGATAACTTAATCATCAACCGAGGAAGGGCACATTGACCTCTTTGGAGGACAGTTTTATGAAAAATAAGATTGATTACGAAGAAATTGCCCGGCTCGTTAACTTTCTGGAGGAAAAAAAACTGACCAATTTTGAGCTGGAAGTTGAGGGCTTTAAAATCAAGATTAGCAGGGCTGTAGGCCCGATCGCAGCGCCAGGGCCAGAAAAGGCCTCAGTCCCGACGGCAAATCCGACGCTTGAAACTGAAAAGTCCCCTCTTCCGGCTGAGCCGAACCCTCAGGAAGCAGGAGATGGCCTCTATTATGTCACTTCCCCCATGGTGGGGACGTTTTATCGGGCACCAGACCCGACCTCTTCCCCCTTTGTTGACATCGGAGACGAGGTCAAGAAAAGCCAAACGCTTTGCATCGTTGAAGCCATGAAACTGATGAACGAAATCCAATCCGAAGTGGACGGGGTGGTCAAAGAAATCTACGTAGAAAATGGAAAACCCGTCGAGTATGGCCAAAAATTGTTCGGAATCCAGACCGCCAGCTGATTTCCAATGTTCTCCAAAATCCTGATAGCCAATAGGGGGGAGATTGCCCTCCGGATCATGCGGGCAGCTCACGAGCTGGGCATTAAAACAGTCGCTGTTTTCTCTGAGAGCGACCGGAACGCCCTCCATGCCATCCTGGCCGACGAAAAAATCTGCATCGGCCCGGCTCGAGCCTCCGACAGCTACCTGAATATCCCTAACCTGCTCAGCGCAGCCGAAATTACTCAAGCGGATGCGATTCATCCGGGCTACGGCTTCCTGGCGGAAAACCCCCGTTTTGCCGAGATCTGCGAATCCTCCGGGATTACTTTCATCGGGCCAACTCCCGCCCTAATAAAGCTCATGGGAAACAAAAGTCTGGCCCGACAAGAGATGAGGAAGGCCAAACTCCCAATCGTCCCTGGAAGCGACGAGATAATCGAAGACATTGCCGAGGCAAAAAAAACCGCTAAGAAGATCGGCTATCCGGTCATAACCAAGGCAGCGGCCGGAGGCGGCGGCAAAGGCATGAGGATCGCCCGATCGCAGACCCAACTTGAGGAACAATTCAACCTGGCCCAGAATGAAGCCAAGTCAGCTTTCAATGACTCCTCCCTGTATATTGAAAAGTACCTGCCCGAGGCCCGGCACATCGAAATTCAGGTCATCGGCGACAAGAAAGGAAACGTGGTCGCGCTTGGGGAAAGGGAGTGTTCCATCCAGAGGAAACACCAGAAAATCATCGAAGAGACTCCCTCGCCCTTTGTGGATGAGAGGCTGCGCAAAAGGATGATCAATTATACTCAAGATGCTGCCCAGGCCATCGGCTACGAAAGTCTTGGCACTTTTGAGTTTCTTGTGGACGAAAAAAAGAACTTCTATTTCATGGAAGCAAACACCCGCATCCAGGTTGAACACCCAATCACGGAAATGGTCTACAATATTGACCTCGTCAAAGAACAGATCGCGATCGCCGCCGGGGAGAAACTCTCCATCCCCGAGGATTTAGAAATGAGAGGCCACAGTATAGAATGCCGCATCAACGCCGAGGATCCCGCAACTTTCGTCCCTTCGCCCGGCACGATCGACTTCCTCGTCTTTCCCGGGGGAACTGGCATCCGGGTTGATTCGGCCGCCTATCAGGGCTGGAAAATCCCTTCCGACTATGATTCTCTCTTAGCCAAAGTGACGGGTTTGGCTCCCTCGCGGCTTGAGGTCATAAAAAAAATGCAAGCGGCCCTGGAAATGACGACAATTGTCGGAATAAAAACCAACCTTCCCCTCCATCTTCAGATTCTCTCCGACTCGGATTTTCTCAACGGAGAATACAATACTCGGTTCATGGAGAGGTTCCTCGGAAAAAACAACAACTCGAAATAGCGTTTACTGGTCGGTTTTTTCGGCTGGCGTGATAGTCACCTTGAATTCCCCGGAATTGTCGCCAGTGACATTCTCGTTGATACCAAGATAAAGGCGGCCATTTGCCGGCATCTCAACCAGGTTCCCAGATCCTACAAAAAACGTCTGGGCGGCCTCTTGTCTTTTCTCCTCGCCGGTCTTCTCATTGACAATAACGGTCACAGAAATCACGACCTTTCCGATGAGAGCTCCCAGGTTTTTCTCGGGCAGAGGTTGCTGAATGGTTTGAAGGTCATAGCCGTCGGGACCGCACTCGGCTTCGGGATTTCCCTTCTGCAGGGAAATCTTTCCCTGGGCCTTAATAATGAACTCCTGGCCCCGAACGACGTCCAATCCTGTGTCTGTCCAGGGAAGATTTCCGGGGACAACCACGGCCTGGGATTGCTCTTCGCCAGGAGGAAACGCAGCCTCTCCCTGCGCCCCGCTACCTAGGGAAGGCCAAAGATCCCCGGTAGCGGGAAAAACCAGACACAACAGGACGGCCTGGGATAAAGCAACAAAACCGGCTGCTCTATTGGCTTTCTTTTTTGTCATGATTTTTTTTATCTATTACTGTCTCTCGTTAGCTCTCTTTTCCCCTCTGAAGCACTCGTATCATTTGGTCATGGATCAACCCGTTGGTCGCCAGCGCCTCGGGCCCATAAATGCTGAACTCCGAGCCGTCGAAATCAGATAACCGGCCTCCCGCTTCCTGGGCAATTAATCCCGCTGCCGCCACATCCCAAGGATGGAGCTTGAGTTCCCAAAACCCGTCAAACCGGCCACAGGCAACATAACAAATATCCAGGGCGGCTGAACCGCACCGCCGGATGGCCTGGGCTCGAGTCAAGAAATTATTGAAATGGACTGCATTGTTGACCGGGCTCATCCGGACGTCGTAGGGAAAGCCGGTCGCCAGAAGGCTCTTGCCGAGGTCGGTCTCAGAAGACACATGGATTTCTTTTCCGTTACAAGAGGCCCCTTCGCCCGCAACTGCCTCGAACAACTCGTCTTGCATCGGATCGTAAACAACGCCGACGATAATCCTTCCTTGAAACTCCAGACCGATGGAGACGCAGAAAATCGGCACGCCGTGGGCGTAATTGGTCGTGCCGTCCAGAGGGTCGATGATCCAGCGAAATTCCCGCCGCTCGCCGTGATTCAACCCTTCCTCAGCCAGAAAACCATGGTCAGGAAAGGATTCTCGGAGGCGGTTAAGTATCATCTCCTGGGCCCTGTGGTCGAAGTTCGTGACCAAGTCAATTGCTCCTTTGAAAATAACCCGGCTTCTCTCATTCAACCCCAGCTTGAGCATTTTCCCTGCTTCAAGGGCTGCCTCATGGGCGGCGTGCAGGAATCTTGACCATCTCACCATGACCTTCCTATATTAGCAACTCTCCGGATCGTTCGCAATCGCAAAACTTTTTGCCCTTTCTGCCGTAATGTAATATGATATATGCAAAAGGAACATGAAATATCGGATCGTATGGTATAGAAAAATGAAAGAACAAAAGAATCTGAAATCCAGGCGGAAAAAGATACTCATCGGGGCCACTGTCATCGTGGTGATCGGGCTTGTCGTCTTCTTTAACCTCCGGGCCAAAAGAGAGAAATCGATCAAGGTCACCATCGAGAAGATCCAGCTCCATGATCTGACCTCGAAGGTTTCAGCTTCGGGAGAGGTTAAGCCCAAAAAGAACGTCGAAATTAGCGCCCAGGCACATGGCCGCATCGTCAAGATCGGCGTCGTCGAAGGCCAGGAGGTCAAGGCCGGAGATTTTCTGCTCAAGCTTGACGCAACCCAGTACGAGGCCAACGCCGAGAGAGACCGCGCGCTCACTCAGTCCTACAGGTCCCAGCTCATCCAGTCTGAGGCCAGGATGAAAAGGGAGAAGAATAATTACAACCGCCAAAAGCAGCTCTTTGCTAGCCAGCTCATTTCCACTGAACAGCTGGAAGCAGCCAAAGTCCAGTATGATATCGCCGTGGCTGAGGTCGAGAGCATCCGCCATCAGATCCAACAGGCCGAAGCGTCCCTCAAGAGTTCTCTCGATAGCCTGACTAAGACCGTCTACAATTCTCCGATCAACGGCATTGTTACTAGCCTTCCTGTCGAAGAAGGCGAGATGGCGATCATGGGAACTATGAATTTTTCCGGGACTGTCCTTATGACCATCGCCGACCTCTCAGAAATGGAAGTGGAGGTCGAGGTGGACGAGACAGATGTGGTTGGCGTCACGCTCGGCCAGAAGGCGGACGTAAAAGTCGATGCCCTCCCCAACCAAGTTCTCCAGGGGACTGTAACGGAGATCGGGAGCTCGGCCATGGAAAAAGTGAGCGCGACGCAACAGGAATCGCGGGATTTCCTGGTCAAAGTCACCCTCGTCAACGCTCCGCAGAGTTTGAAACCTGGGCTATCCGCCTCGGCAGATATCATTACGGCAGAGAAAAAGGGAGTTGTAGCCGTTCCCATCTCCGCTCTGGTGCTCCGGGAAAAAGAATCAAAGAACTCCCCGAGCAAAGAAAAAACAGAGGAAGAGGGTGTCTATGTGGTCGACCGCGGCCGAGCGAAATTCATCCCCGTGACCAAGGGAATCATGGGCGGTCTGCTCATCGAAATCACCTCCGGCCTCAAGGAAGGCCAGGAAGCTATCGTCGGCCCGTACAGCGCGCTGCGAGACCTCAAGGACGGGACCTTGGTCAAATTTGAGGAAAAGAAAGCAGGCTAGGAATGGACCCCCAGGACGGCACGCTCATCAGGGCGGAAAACCTCTGGAAAATATACAAGCTTGAAAAACAAGAAGTTGTTGCCCTCCAGGGCGTCACTTTTACTGTCCAGCCCAATGAGTTTTTTGCCATCATGGGACCGTCCGGCTCCGGCAAATCAACCCTGATGAACCTCATTGGTTGCCTGGATACCCCTACTGAAGGCAATTATTTTCTAAAAGGCAAATTGGTCAGCACCATGAGCGAAAATGAGCTGGCCTACATCCGCAACCGTGAAATCGGGTTTGTTTTCCAGGTCTTCAATCTTCTCCCCAGAGCCTCCGCCTTCCGCAATGTCGAGCTTCCTCTAATTTATAAGGGAACCAAGAAGCACGAAAGGGAAGAGAGGGTCAGGAAGGCTCTGGACATGGTTGAGATGACCCCGCGGATGAATCACCGGCCTCCGGAGCTGTCGGGAGGAGAGAGACAACGGGTGGCCATAGCCCGTGCTTTGGTCAACGAACCCTCTATTCTGTTGGCCGACGAGCCGACAGGGAATCTTGATTCAAAGACCGGATCAGAGATCATGAACCTGTTTCGCAAGCTCCATGATCAAGGCAACACCATCATTATCGTGACCCATGACCGGGACATCGCCCACCAAACGCAACGGATCATATTCCTTAAAGATGGCAAAATTGAGAGAGAAGAGCGGAAAGGAGGATGAGGATGAACTTCTTCAGCCGCTTCTTTGGGATATTCTTTGATCCCGGCCGGACCTTTGCCGTCCTGGCCGAGCGGCCCGTCTGGGTTGACGCCCTGATCGTCCTTCTCATCGTGGCCGCCGTATTCAGCTATCTCGTCGCTCCCTACATGCAAAAGGACAGCCTCCAGATGATGGAGGACAATGCGGCCAAGCTCAAGCAAAAATGGGGAGAAGAAAGATACAACCTCGTCCTGCAGCGGACTCAAAGCATATCCTCAGCCCGACGTCTCATCAATTCAGCAGTCCTTTCACCGATGACTCTTCTTATCGGTCTCCTTTTCTCCTCATTGATCATTCTTGGCCTGAGCCGCATCGTCTCCACCCAGGGAAATTATCTCAAGGTTTTTTCCGCGCTCATTCACGCCAACTTTGTGGACAAGATTCTCGGCAATGCGCTCAGGCTTCTGCTCATTATCGGCAAGAAATCAGTCCTGCAAACCTCGACCAGCCTGGCCGCCTTCTTCCCTAAACTCGAGGTTACATCCTTGCCCTATATCGTCCTTGCGCAATTTGATTTCTTCCAAATCTGGCTCTTCGGCATCTTTGGCCTCGGTCTTGCGGCCATCTTCAAGATCAACCTTAAGAAGGCCCTGTTCATCTCTTACGGATTCTGGTTCATCAAAAGCTTGTTCAACATCGCTCTCAGCCTGTTGCTCATGTCTTACCTGCGCTAATGCGGATAAGCATTGCCCTCATCTCCAATCTCGCAGCGGTGGGCCCGTTCCGGAAAAGTCTTTCCGGACAATTTTATTTGACAGAGAGACGCGCTCCACATAAATTATTCTTGTGAACGAAAAGTCCTGGCGTGGAGACCTGGCCACAACTCCTCTCCCCCAGCTTCTCTTCCGCATCTGGGAAGGAAAAGAGTCAGGATATCTAAGAATTCAAGGCCAGGGGGTTGTGAAAAACCTCTGCTTCTCGGAAGGCGAACTTTCCCTGGCTGAGGGCTCTTTTTCAGAGGAAGACTTCGCTAAGAGATTGGTCAGCAGCAATCTCCTCTCCAGCCAACAGGTTGATGAATCATCAAAATATGCCCTGGAGAACAAGATTTCACTCCTGCGGGCACTTATTGAGCGAGGCGTCCTTCCAGCTTCTCGCGCCTTGCGGACCTTGACCGAGTTCTGGCGGGAAGACTTGGGTTCGCTTTTCGACTGGCCCCGGGCAGACTTTTTCTTCGACTCGAGCCCGGCCATTCCAAGAGTTCAAGTTTATGCACTGGCCTCGACTCCCGAATTTATCATCCTGGGAATCCGGGGGATGAAAAATTTCGACCTGATCGAGGCCTTCCTTCCCTCAGAGTCCGCATCTCTTCAGGTTCTTTCTCCGGCTCATACCGAGCTTCTCAAGCTCAATGCGCCCGAAAAATATGTCCTGAGCATTCTCCCGCACGCCCCCACTTTGCAGGAGCTCTACAGTGTCAGTCAGCTGGGCAAGAAGGAAACCCAACGGGCAATCTTCGAACTTCTCCATTTAGGCGTGGTGGGGCTCACCCAGCCCAGGAACACGGTCAAACCGACGCCGGACTTCTCTTCGGCCGGACTGGAGAAAATCTGGGGTGATTTTAACGACAAGTGCTCTTTCATATTCAAATATATCTCCAAAGAGATTGGGCCAGTCGGGCTGAATGTTGTGGAAAAAGCCCTGGATGAGGTCAGGGCGAAACTGGGCCCTCCTCTTCAGGGCCTCGAGCTGAGGGCCGACGGCCGCATTGAGCTCAAGCCCTTCCCGCTCCTGAGCCTCAACCTCTACAACGAAGAGAGCTTCAAGAACTTTATCCGCGTGCTCAACGAAATCCTGGTGGCAGAGGTCCTGGCCGTCAAGAAAACACTGGGAAACGCCCACGAAGCTGCAGTCGTGAAAAACTTGGAAAGAATCGGGGATTCAACGTGAGCCGGAAACAACTCCTCTCGCTCCTCCTGTTTATTACCGCAATCGCACTTCTTTTCTTGATCACCATTGGACTCTAAAGGCAAAAATCTGGTCATCATCCTGGGTCCCACGGGAGTGGGAAAAAGCGCCGCCGGCGTCTATCTTGCCGAAAAATTCAACGGGGAGATTATCAATTGTGATTCGATGCAGGTCTATAAAGAGTTTGACATCGGGACGGATAAGCCCACAGCCGAGATGCAGCAAAGAGCGCCTCATCATCTTCTCGATATCATCGCCTGGTCCACCCAATTTACCGCGGCCGATTTTGTGCGCGAAGCGCTGGCCGCGATCCGACTCGTCGAAGGCAAAGGAAAGCTTCCCTTCATCGTTGGCGGAACCGGGCTCTATCTTAAGGCCCTCCTGGAAGGTCTTTTCCCCGGCCCGGGAAAAGACGCCAAGCTCCGGGAGCGGCTTGAAAAAGAAGCCAGGACCGAAGGATTGGACAGTCTGAGAAAAAAGCTCGAAGAGGTCGATCCGTCGTATGCCCGGGTTATTGGCCCGAGAGACAAGATGAGAATAATCCGCGCTTTAGAGGTTTATTACTTGACGGGCCAGCCCATATCTCTTCATTTTTTAAACACCAGACCCCCTCTCTCTGATTTTCATCTGCTCAAAATTGGTTTACAATTGGATAGAAAAGAGCTTTACCGGAGAATCGAAGAGCGAGTCGAGACGATGTTCAAGAAGGGCATAGTCGCGGAAGTCGAAAATCTTCTGGCCAAGGGCGTCGAGCCGTCGGCTCCTCCTTTTCGGGCGCTGGGCTATAAATATGTCCTCCAATTCTTACAAAAGAACATCTCCCTCGAGGAAGCGGTGGCAATGACAAAGAGAGACACACGCCGCTACGCCAAAAGGCAGGTCACCTGGTTTAAGAAAATGGCTAGAATCAACTGGTTTGCCGCCGCCGATTATTCTTCCCTTTCCCGTTTCCTCGAAGCCAATCTGGCATAGAATGGAAAAAGCGATCCTTGTCCACCTGACCACGAGCCAAAAGGAGAAATTCGAGGCCGAAGAATCCATGGAAGAGCTCGCCCATCTCGCCTGGGCGGCCGGGGCTGAGGTCGTGGAAAAAATCTGCCAGCACAGACCGAGGATTAGCCCCAGATACTTTGTCGGCCAGGGCAAAGCTGAGGAGCTGGCCCAGAGAAGGGCGGCGCTTGAGGCTGACCTCATTGTTTTTGACCACAACCTCAGTCCAACCCAACAGAGAAGCCTGGAGGACAAAATCCGGGCAAAAATTATCGACCGAACCCAGCTCATCCTGGATATTTTTGCCCAGCGAGCCAAAAGTAACGAAGGGAAGCTCCAGGTCGAGCTGGCCCAGCTCAATTATCTCCTGCCCCGGCTGGTGGGCAAAGGGATCGCCCTTTCGCAGCAGGGAGCGGGCATCGGAACCCGAGGCCCGGGCGAGAAAAAGCTGGAGGAGGACAGACGAAGAATCCTGGAAAGGATTTCCAAGATCAGGAAAGAGATCCATGGCGTCCAGAAAAGGCGGGAAAACCAGAGAAAAAGCAGAAAAGAAAGCCCCGTTCCGACAGTCTCTCTGGTCGGTTACACCAGCGCCGGCAAATCCACGCTGTTCAACCAGCTCAGCCATGAAAGCATGTTCACATCGCCCGCTCTTTTCGCCACTCTGGACCCTGTCCTGCGACGAGTTTACTTCCCCGACGGCCTCTATTTCTTTTTAAGCGATACCGTCGGGTTCATCAAAAAACTTCCAGTCGAGCTGGTCACCTCGTTTCGCGCCACGCTCGAGGAAATAAAGGAAGCGGACTGCATCTGCCACATCATCGATATTTCCTCGCCGACCGCAGAACACCAAACCCGGGCCGTCGAGAGTATCCTCCATGAGATCGGCGTTACGGATATTCCCATCATCAATGTCTTTAACAAAATAGATCTTCTTTCTTCGAAAAACAAACTTCTGACGAGAAACGCATCTTCAGGCGAACGGAGCGTCTACATCTCGGCCAAGAGCGGAGAAGGGATTCCGAGCCTGGAGGAAAAAATCCGGTCTGTTCTGTTCAAAGATCACCGCTTATTCTATATGCGAATCCCGAAAGAAAATAGGGACATGGTCGAGTCATTTCGCCGCTGGTCCATTGTGCTGAAAACGAGAGAAAACGGCGACTATTCCGAAATAAAACTCATGGCCAACCCGAAATTTATGGTAAATTATCTCCCGTATATCGCCAAAGGAGAAGAGAATTGGTGAAAAACGCTTGTCTCCTCCTTGTCCTCACCCTGACTCTTGTGTCCTGCATGACGGTCCCCCCTCCTCCGCCCAACCTGTATATTGAGCCGTTGCCTCAATCTCTAACCCTGGACATGACGCTCAATGAGCGCATCCGGACAAAAGAGGCTTGGGATTATGTCCGACAGGGCAATACGTATAAGGCCGAGAAAGCCCTGGCCCGTCTCGGGCCCTCGAGCGACATCTATTATGTGGGACTGGCCTATCTCTATTTAATCCAGGAAGACTTGCAGTCGGCCGAGGAGAACTTCAGGCTGGCTCTTGAAGAACATCCCAATCTCCCCCTCGCCCACCTAGGCCTAGGTCAGCTCTATCAACAGAGCGGCCAGCCCGACAGAGCTTTTAACGAGTTCCGCGAGGTCCTGAAAAATGACCCCCAAAATCCCTGGGCCAGGGAGCAATATGAAGCTTTGAAGGCCGAGAAAACAAAGCAGGCCACAAGCGAAGCAAAAGCGGCGCTGGCCGGAGGGGAGATCGAGAAAGCCAAAGAAGCATATCTTAAAG
>CAZLFV010000005.1:0-26489 GCA_964558915.1 uncultured Eubacteriales bacterium
GAAAGGTGCGGGCGGATTTCGGGATCACTTATGATGTCGATGCGCTCAAGCTTATCGATGACCTAGCGGAGTGGGGGATCGTCGTCCTGGGAGTTGTGATCACTCGGTTTGATAATCAGGCTTCGGCCAAGGTTTTTAAGAATAAGCTGGAGCGGAGGGGAATTCGGGTTTACACCCACAGTTATACCAAAGGATATCCGACGGATATCGACCTAATCGTCAGCGATGAGGGCTACGGCGCCAACGAATACATTGAGACGAAAAATCCGCTGGTCATTGTCACCGGCCCCGGCCCCGGAAGTGGCAAGCTCGCCACCTGTCTGTCTCAGCTCTACCATGACCATAAACGGGGGATTGGATCAGGCTTTGCCAAATTTGAGACCTTTCCCATATGGAACCTGCCGCTCAAGCACCCCGTCAACATCGCCTATGAAGCAGCGACGGCAGATATTGGCGATTTTAATCTGGTCGACCCTTACCATCTCGAAGCCTATGGGCTATCGGCTGTGAATTATAATCGCGACGTCGAGGTCTTTCCTGTACTCAAGAGAATATTAGAGCGGATCACGGGAGAGTCATCGGCATATAAGTCCCCCACAGAAATGGGCGTCAATTGCGCCGGAGAGGCGATTACTGATGATTTGGTTGTCCGGGACGCATCCAAGCAGGAATTGATCCGGAGATTTTTCCGGTACAGGTGCGAATATGCCCTGGGCTTTGTTGACCGCGAAACTGTGCAGAGGGCAGAACTCTTGATGAAGGAACTTGGAGTCAGGCCCGAGGACCGCAATGTTGTTGAGCCGGCCAGGCGGGCTGCTGAAGAAGCCCGGGACACGGGGAAGGGGAATCAGGGCATTTTTTGCGGCGCGGCCATCGAACTCAAAGACGGCAGCATCGTCACTGGAAAAAACTCGCCGCTCATGCACGCGGCCTCGAGCCTGATTCTCAACGCGGTTAAAAAACTGGCCGATATCCCGGATAAAATCCATCTCCTGTCCCCCGCCATCATCAACTCAGTGGGGAACCTCAAAGAAAATATCCTTGGCGCCAAGACGGTCAGCCTGGATGTCGCCGAGGTCTTGATCAGCTTGAGCATCAATGCTTCGACGAATCCATCGGCGCAATTTGCGCTCGAAAAGCTCAACGAGCTTCGGAATTGCGAAGTCCATCTGACGCATATTCCGACTCCAGGAGACGAGGCTGGCTTGCGCCGGCTGGGAGTCAACCTGACCTCGGACCCCAGTTTCTCGGGCAAAAATCTTTTTGTGATGTGAGTCCAGGGCCTTTTGAGGAGGATGGCGTTATGAAGCACAAGTGCAGGAAAAATATCCTGACTTACGTCTTTTCCCTCAGCGTGATTTTATTCGGGTTCTTGAAGCCAGCGGTCTTCGGCCAAACAGAGGAAGCGGGACTTCGCCTGGGAGTCTCTTTCCCGCCGGAGCGGTCCGCGCAGCCTCTCGATGGCAGAATGCTGCTGATGATTTCGGCGGACGGAACCGCGGAGCCGCGCTTTCAAATCAGCGACGGCCCGAAGACCCAGCTGGTCTTTGGAATCGATGTCAATGGGCTCAAACCGGGGCAGGTGGCTATTTTTGATCAAAGTGTCTTTGGCTATCCCGTCAAGAGCATCGCTGAAATCCCGGCCGGCGAATATTGGGTTCAGGCGCTCCTGAATCGGTACGAAACATTCCATCGCGCCGACGGCCATACGGTCAAGCTTCCCATGGATCGAGGGGAAGGACAGCAGTGGAACAGGAAGCCGGGCAACCTGTACAGTGCGTCGCGAAAGATCTTCCTTGATCCCGGAAAAAACGAGCTGATCAAGATTATTCTGGACCAGGAAATTCCCGTCATACCTGATCCGAAAGATACGAAATATGTAAAGCATGTCAGGATTCATAGCCAACTCTTGAGTCAATTCTGGGGCCGGCCGATGCACCTGGGAGCCTGTGTGCTCCTGCCCGAAGGGTTTGAGACGCATCCGGAGGCGCGCTATCCGCTGATTGTCTTTCACGGCCATTTTCCTTATACCTTCGGCGGATTCCGGGAGACTCCGCCCGACCCCGAGCTCAAGCCAGAGTACAGTGAAAGGTTTAAAATCGAGGGATACAACAGAATTGTTGAGGAGTACGCTTATGAGTTCTATAAGTACTGGACAGCCCCGGACACACCGCGTTTTATCATCATCGAGATCCAGCACGCCAATCCGTATTATGACGATTCTTACGCTGTAAACTCCGCGAACGTGGGCCCCTATGGTGACGCCATCAATTACGAGCTTATTCCTTATATCGAAAAGACATTCCGTGGGCTGGGCGAGGGCTGGGCCCGGTTTCTTTACGGAGGGTCCACGGGCGGCTGGGAAGCTCTGGCGGTTCAGGTGTTTTATCCCGAAGGATACAACGGCTGCTGGGCGGCCTGTCCCGACCCGATCGATTTCCGGGCTTACGAGATCGTCAACATCTATGAGCACAAAAACGCTTATTATGTGGATAGCCAGTGGAAAAAGACGCCCCGGCCCGCTCGCCGCAACTACCTAGGGGAAGTTGGCATAACTGTTGAACAGGACTGCCACCGCGAGCTCGTCCTCGGGACAAATGGCCGGTCGGGAGACCAGTGGGACATTTGGCAGGCCGTTTTCGGGCCTGTCGGCTCGGACGGCTATCCCAAACCAATCTGGAATAAAATGACGGGCGAAATTGACCGGTCTGTCGCTGAATACTGGCGGGCCCATTATGACCTCTGCCACATCCTCGAGCGGGACTGGAAAATTCTCGGTCCCAAGCTCAAGGGGAAGATCCATATTTACTGCGGGGACATGGACAATTTTTATCTCAATAATGCCGTCTATCTGATGGAGGATTTCCTGAAAAGCACCACAGATCCTTATTATGATGGTGAAGTGGACTATGGAGATAGGGCTGAGCACTGCTGGAACGGGGACCAGACCCGGCCGAATTATATCTCTCGGCTGCGCTACCATCAGATGCACATTCCCAAAATCATGGAGCGGATCCGAAAGTCGGCCCCGCCGAACGCCGATTTGACGAGCTGGCGGTATTGATTCTTGAGAGTTGACATGTGAATGTTTCAAGAGGGAAGATGGGGCTGAATCCGGTCCCGGACTTGAAAGAAGGAGTTTGGCCGTGCCGCAAAGAAAAAGCGATGAGCTGAAAGGGCCGAAAGAATATGCTGTATATTACCGTTCTCCGATCGGAACGATCGAAATACGAGGAACAAGGGCCGGCCTGACGAGTCTCGTGTTTACCAAGGCGAAAACCGCTACAGCCTCTCCTGTTCCTGTGTCTCTCCAGCGGGCTCTCCAGCAGGTCGACGAATACTTTCGCGGTCAGAGAAAGAAATTTTCCTTAAACCTGGTGCTCGATGGCACGGATTTCCAGAAAAAGGTCTGGCGCGAATTGCTGAAGATCCCTTATGGAGGAACGGCCTCTTACAAAGATACCGCCGAGGCGATCGGAAAAAAAAGGGCCTTCCGGGCCGTGGGCAATGCCAACCGCCTCAATAAGATCTCCATCATCATTCCCTGCCATCGGGTGATTGGAACGGGTGGCGGCCTGACGGGATACGGAGGCGGGGTATGGCGCAAGAAATGGCTCCTGGAGCACGAACAATCGGAGAAGTCACGTGGGTGTTGATTTTGAAAGATTATTCGTAGAAAAACCTCAAGAATTGGAATGGCTGAAGGAAAGTATTTTAGAAAAGATAAAAATTTAAGAAGAGAGGAGGTCGGATCAATGCCCATAAAACAATGGATGGTTGGGGCGGGTATTCTGATGATCGTCTGGATGGCGGCGTGCCCCAGGCCCAAGCCCGAAGATATCGTGCTCAAGGAATTCCCCCTCGACAGCCTTTCCGGCGTAATCACACAATCTGGAGTCGAAATCGATTCTCAAACTAAAACGGCGGGCCGGGGCTCTCTTCGGATCATCGTTACAGAGCCCTCGATCATCCGGCTTTTTGAGCTTAGTGACATCAATATTGAGAATGCGGCCTTGATCTATCAGGCCAGGCTCCGGACGGAAAACGCCCAAGGCAATGTCTATCTGGAAATGTGGTGCCACTTCAAGGGCCGAGGGGAGTTCTTTTCCCGGGGGCTTCAGAGTCCCCTTAAAGGAACAACCGATTGGACAATAGAAGAAATTCCTTTTTTCCTCAAAAAAGGCGAACAGCCTGACCTGGTCAAGCTCAATGTCGTTAGCGAGGGGCGGGCGACGGTTTGGATAGATGACGTCCGGCTTATCCGAAGGCCCCTGCCAAGCCAGCTATGAATTGGGCGAGCGTCCTCAAGGCCCCAAAAGGATTCTGATCCGCGTGAAAATGGCTGAATACTGGATCAAGAAATTGCACTTGGCCAGACACCCTGAGGGCGGCTACTATAGAGAAATCTATCGCTCAGCGGAAACCATTCCCAAAGAGGCTCTGCCGGACCGGTATGACGGGTCGAGAGCTTTTTCAACATCCATTTATTATTTGCTGCCCGGGAATGAAGTGTCGTATTTCCATCGCCTGAAATCTGACGAGGTCTGGCATTTCTACCAGGGGAGCCCTGTCTCTCTTTTTGTAATCAGCCCGGCCGGTGAGTATGTTGAAACAAACCTTGGTCCTGATTTTGATTCTGGCCAGGTCTCTCAAACTGTCATCCCGGCCGGCCATTGGCTTGGCGCTGCGGTCAGGACGCGAGGATCTTATGCCCTTGTGGGCTGCACCGTCGCCCCCGGTTTTGACTTCCAGGATTTTGAGCTGGGTCGAAGGCAAGAGTTGCTGACCCTTTTTCCGCAGCATCAAGCCATCATTCAGAGCTTGACCAGAAGAATGGCAAGTAGCAAAAAGCGAGGGAAGGGAGGGCAATAGTTCGATTGGCACTTCATATTGGGCAACCGGGATTGACGAGTTAAGATTAATAAGTGCGCAGCACCCGCCTAGGAATTTGCCAATTCCAAGGGCATGGAAGCTGTTTGATAAGGTCTCGTTTCAAGCTATAATTAACAAACTGGCTCGAGAGACATGACCGACTTTGATTTCTGTTTGGCCTGGAACTGGGAATACGACGCCGATTTTGTCGCCATTCTTGAACAGGCCTGCCTCGCGCGGGGGCTGAAATTCCTCCAGGTCATGCCCGCGAATCTCTTTTCGATCACTGAGGCGCTCGAAAAAAACGAGATCGCTTTCTCGGCTTTCCTGGACCGGGCTTTAGAGGCCGACCCGCGCTTTTTCCCCCTGGTCCGGTGGGCCAGCGAGCACGACGTTTACAGGATCAATCCCTACGACCGGGCCGTTCACGCCATGAACAAAGCCACCATGCACCTGGAATTTATCACCGCCGGCATTCACACGCCCTATACAATCGTTCTGCCGCCCTACGAAAAGCAAGTGGAACTCCCGCCTTTAGACCTCAGTCCTCTTGGGGACAGGTTCACGATCAAGCCGGCTCATGGAGGAGGCGGCGAAGGAGTGATTACCGAAGCGACCTCAGTCGGACAAGTGCATCAGGCCAGGCTCGAGTTTCCCGCCGATTATTACCTTCTGCAGGCGCATATTGTGCCGGCCTGGCTGAAAGGCCGGCCGGCCTGGTTCCGGGTCATTTGCTGCGCCGGGGATATCTACCCCTGCTGGTGGGACGTGAACACGCACGTCTATGTTCCCGTCAGTGCGCAGGAGCTAGAAGAATACGGGCTGGCTCCGCTATATTCGACCACACAGGTCATTGCCCATGTTTCTCAACTCGACATCTTCAGCACCGAGATCGCCTTGACCGCCGCCGGTCTCTTTGTAGCCGTGGATTATGTCAATGACCAGATCGACCTGCGCCTCAAATCCAAGGCTTTTGACGGAGTTCCGGATGAGATCGTCCATAGCATTGCCGAGCGCCTTGTCGAACTTGTCTTAAACCATGCCCGAGCTCGAGTAGAACCCTAGACCGAATCATTTGACTATCCCGCTCAGCCGTATTAGCATTAGTGCTTGCGAAAACCAGCGCGAGGAATTTCCATGAGAACACAAAGAATAATTCTGGCAATTTCTATTCTTCTGATTCCGTTCGTCAGCCTGTTGCCCCAGCAAGCGGAGGACATCCAACCCATTCTTGCGGAGATCCAGAAGGCCGGTGGGCTCAAGGAGCACCCTGACGCAAACGCTGTGATCATCTTTGAGGACGCAAACGTGATCTTTGAGGAGAGCGGCGAATTTACCGCAACTGAGCATTCGCTCGTCAAAATTTTGACAGATAAGGGCAAGCAGATGTTTGCCTCCAAGAAGCTGCCCTACCACCGGAGATACACAACGGTCAGTGTTGCCCTCGCCCGGGTGATCAAGCCGGACGGAAGGATCGTTCCTGTGCCTAAAGAGGCCATGAAAGACGGGACAATGGAAGAGACCCAGCAGATGAATATTCTCGAGGAGAATTTTCGCAGGATCAGCATCACCTTTCCTGGCGTCGAGCTGGGGGATTCTATAGAGACCATAGTCGAAACGGAATCCAAGCCGTTGATTAAGGGGCATTACAACGACCTCATCGTCTTCCAGTATTTTGAGCCGATTTTGAGGAAGCGGTACACCATCGAAGGCCCGGCCTCGCTGCCATTGAATTATGTGGTGAAAAACGGCAGCCTTGAGTTTTCGAAGCAGGAAAAAGGAAACCGGGTTGTCTATGAATGGAAGGTCTTCGATTCCCCGAAAATCGAACAGGAGCTGGGCATGGTGCCCATCACTGACGTTGCCCTCAAGGTGATCGCCAGCACGTTCAAGAATTGGGCCGAGCTTTCCAGGTACGGAGACAGCCTCAACGTCGGGAAAGTGGACTCAAACGAAGCATTGAAGGCGAAGGTCGCGGAGCTAACCAAGGATTTGAAAACTGAGGACGAAAAGATCCTGGTCATTTTTCACTACATTTCGCGCAAGATTCGCTACATGGGTTCTTCGATGGACCTGGGCGCATTTATCGAACCGCATCAAGCGACATATACGTTCGAGAAACAATACGGCGTCTGCCGGGATAAGTCGATCTTGATGATGTCCATGCTCAACGAAATCGGAGTCAAGGCGTATGACGCCATAATCAACATATCTCGGCAAACGGACCCCGAGATTCCGATCATTTTTTTCGAACACGCTATTTGCGGGGTCATTCTCAAAGACGGACGGATTGTGTATATGGACCCGACGCTCGAGCTAAGCTCGGGGTTTGGAGAGACCTATGTTGGCGGCCGCTATGTGCTCCTTCTGGATAAAGACGGCAAGGACCTGATCAAGCTCCCTCCTGTCCCAGCAGAAAACAGCCTCGGCCTCATCAGGGGAGAGACTAAGTTGCTTCCCGACGGCAGCATCGAAGGGAAAGTCAACATCTCCGGAAAGGGGTTTTACGACCTGGTCCTTCGGAGCATTGCCAAACGGGTTCCCGCTTTCCAAATGCCCATGGTCTGGTCACAGCTTGGCCAGAACCTGGCGACGACAATAAAGATCGAAAATTTCAAGGCGTCCGATTTCGCTGATCTGGCGGTGCCGTTTGACATTTCTTTTGACTATAAAGCTAAAGATTACGCAGTTGATGTTGGCCGGCTGACGATGTTCAAGATTCCTTTTTCGAGCCAGGCCTTCGACCTGGCTTCGGTCGGCATTTTCCAGATTCTGGCCGACCGCGAAGAGAGAAAATATTCAGTTTTTCTTCTATCCACCCGCGGCTGCCGGCAGGAAGAGGTTATTGCGATTCCTCCAGGGTTTAGAATTCGGGTAGTTCCTGATCCGGTCGAGATCAGGGATGGTCCGGTATTCTTGGCCCTGCGAGTCTCGCTCCAGGGAGACAGGATTCTCTTTTCTAGCGACTTCCGGATTGAAGAGCCGGCGCTGGATTCAAAGGGGTACCAGAGTCTGCGAAAAATCGTCAAAGGACTCAGAAGGTTCCAGAAAGCGATGGTCATCCTCGAAAAGGCCGAGGGAGAGGGAAAAGGAGGGCGGCCATGAAACAAATCAGAGTATTGAGTGCCGTTTTGTTGGTTTTCTTTCTTTCCCCGCTCGTCGCGCAGGAAAAGATCGAGGATATCGTCAAAAGCGCGCCGTCTCGGGCGAAGTATCCTGACTCGAGCGCTGTTGTCATTCGGGCTGGCCAGACATTTGCTTTAGACCAGACCGGGAAAAGAACCGAGGAGTATTTCCGCGCCCTGGAGATATTCAACCTGACGGGAAGAGAAAAGTTCAGCGATTTTCGCATTCCATTTGATAAAAATGAGGATAAGGTGAGCGTCCTCTTGGCCAAGACATTCAAGCCTGACCTTGCCTCGATGGAGGTGGAACAGAAGGCCATCAATGACGTCACTCCGCCGGAGCTGGCCGAGGCGGATATGTATGCCAATGTCCTTCACCGCGTCCTCTCTTTTCCCTCCGTCGATCCCGGTTCAGTCCTGGTTGTCCATTATCAAAAGGAAAAAGAAAAGGCCGGGACTTTGGACGGGCTGGTTCATTTTCAGCTGGATGAGCCGATGATCAAGAAAGAGTTGAAGGTCATAATCCCCCAGGATCAGTCCCTGAAATACAAGATTAAGGGATTAGAAACGGGCTTCAAGGAGGAAACAGCGGGCGGCCAAAAGATCTTCACTCTTGTGGCCGCGGATTGTCAGCAGATCAAGCCAGAAGAATACATGCCATCCCTGGGAGAACTTGCCTCCCGGGTTATTTTCGCCACCTTCAAAGATTGGAATGAAGCCTCCCGGGCTTTTTCTGAATCGTTTTTTAAGGCAGCGGCTCCCTTGGCGGAGGTCAAAAAAACAGCAGCCAATATCGTTAAAAACGCTTCCTCAAAAGAAGACAAAATAAGGAAAATATTCTATTTCGTGGTCAAGGAAATCAGGAGCATTCGCTTCAATTTCGGAGAGGGTGGATATGAGGTTCACGCCGCAGAGACCGTGCTGAAAAACAGGTACGGGGACTGGAAAGACAAGAGCGCGCTTCTCGTTTCCATGCTTCAGGCAGCCGGCCTGTCGGCCTATCCGGTGCTCGTCAATTCTCGGTCTGTACCTCCGGAAGAAGATGTCCCCACGCTCAAGCAATTTGACGCCATCCTTGTTGCTGTCGTCGGAGGTCAAAAAGACGGAGATTTATTCATGAACCCTTTTGCCGATGATTCCGTGTTTGGCTATTTCTCTGAAGGGAGAGAATCCCGAGGGCTGAAGGTGAAGCCGGACGGCGTCGAGTTTGTTCAGGTTCGCTGTCTTCCGGAGGCGGAGAGCGTTCTTAAGAACGAGATTTCAGCCGAAATTGATGCGTCGGGCAGCATTAGGGGAATGATGGTTTCTGAGCTTTCCGGGCTTTTCGACAGGAGGGCCAGGGCAGAGCTCAAGGACAAAACGGGAAAAGAATTAGAGGTATTTTATTCAGAATCAGTCAACAGAATTTGTGAGGAAGGGAAACCTCTGAGGAATCAACTCAGCGATCCCAAGGACCTGTCGAAGAAGCTGAAGATCGGCCAGGACTTCAGCGGCACGAACTACGGCATTTTTCAGGGAAACATCATGCTCGTCCCGATTCCTCAAGTTCCATATGCATTTTCCGGCCTGCCCGCTACCCCCAGCCTGGCCAAACGCCTGTATCCTTTCCGCATGGCTGGGGAATCAGAGGTCTTCTCGACGGTGACCGTTAAAATCCCGCCCGGGTTCAAGCCTCTCTATTTCCCTGAATCTTATTCTTTTCAAGAGGACTACGGGGATTTTTCATTATCCTCGGCTTATGATATCGGTCAATCTTCGGTTGTCATCAAGAAAACGTTCCGGTTCCGCAAAAAGGAGATTCCGGTCAGCCAGTACGAAGAGTTCAAAAAGATCATTGATTCCTTTGGCCTGCCCAAGAACACCCTGCTTCTGCTGGAGAAAAAATAGGGCCAAAAAGATTCAATTGCCCTGGCCAAGACCCCGGCTGAACTCCTGAAGCAAGTCGACGATCTCTTGCTGGCTGAGGAGAGTGCCGTCCTGAGGAGAATCGATAATCCTGAAATTAAAGAAAGGGCAGTTGCCATCGTACCAAGGCAAGAGGAAGGAGCGGCCTGAAGCGGTTCGTCTTCGGGATTCCTCGCGGTTGAGCAGGGCGCCCAGGCCCTTGAGATATACGCCTATGTCCGGGTCTACACCGAGAATGTATCTCTGATTTCCAAAGTTAGTAAGCAAAAAAGAAAAGCCCTCTTTAAAAGAAGGCTGGTTGATATCCCGCCGGGCCCATTCTCTGAGAAGAAAGCTGGACGGGTTTCTAACGATGAGCCCGTCCACGCTTCTTTTGCCTTTTTTTTGGGACAGAGGGAGGTCCAGGATGAGGCTTTGAGACCGGCTGACATCGTCAAGGTAATGGAAATAATCGGCCTCGATTTTTCTCATGGCTCCTTCATACCGCTCGACGCCGGAGAACAGCAGCCGGTTCTCCTCAATGTCGTATCCCTCTTGCGCTCTGGCATAGAGAAACCGCATCAATTTGTTGCCCTCAGCCGTCCTTTCCCGGTTGATCTCGCCTTCCTCTTTTTTAGCCCCGGAAAAGAGAGCCCTGAGGATAGAATAGGGAGTGGCAGCAAGGTCGATATTCTTGGGCAGGGAAGCGGAATCCACCATCTTGGCGTAACTGGCGATCGTTTGCATCGCGGGATCGACTCTGCCGATTTCCAGAAGTTTGAGAGTCAGAAAGATTGAAGAAAGAGCATCAAAATCAGGCAGACGGTGGGTAATCAGGCGGAGGTTTTCCGGGCTCTTAACATGGTTAAGGACGAGCTCAGGATATTTGGCGATGAGAGAGGCGGTGCATTCGGCCTCGGCGTCCGCATGGTGATGGTCAATGACACCGGGGACGGTCCTCATGCCAACATCCAGTACAACTGTATCAGGCTGCGGCTCGAATTTTTCTCCGTAAGCGACAAAATCGAAGGTCACCTGCATCGCGAAACCTGGCTATTTCTCTTTTCTAAGAAGCGAACGACCTTGGCGCTCCCCGAGGGAAAAGGGTACAGTTTCAAGTCCTCGAGTGCGACCCACCGGTGGGAATCACCGGTGAGCCGAGGCTTGCGCCGAAGCACACATTCGTAAGCATAAAGAGAGACCCGAAATTGAGTATAAGCGTGCCGCAAATTGAGGAGGAATTTCGCCTCCTTGACTTCTGCTCCCAGCTCCTCTCTGATCTCACGCCGTAGCGTTCCTTCTCGTGTCTCGCCCTTTTTTCTTTTTCCTCCCGGGAACTCCCAAAGCCCGGCCAGCAGCCCTGTTGAAGGCCGTTTCTGGATCAAATACTTGCCGGATTTCTTGATGATTCCGACAACAGTCTCAATCTGCCTGTAATTTCGCTTCCTGGGCGCCGGAATGACTTCCTGCTTGCCCTCCTTGTAGGCCAGGCAGAATCGCTGGACGGGACAAAGGAGGCAGGAGGGATTCTTTGGCTTGCATACGAGGGCGCCGAGTTCCATCATCGCTTGATTGAACTCGCCGGGACGGGTTTCTTGCATTAAGGTGGACAAGTCACGAAGCAACTGCTTTTCCATTTTGGAATTAAGCTCTCTTCTGAGGCAGGAGATTCTCATCAAAACACGCCGGACATTAGCATCCAAAACAGGGGAGGGCTTGTTGAAGGCGATGCTGCTAACAGCTGCCGCTATGTACGGGCCAAAACCAGGCAAGGCCAGCAGCTCATCATAGGATTGGGGAATAGAGCCCGCATGCTCTCGGCTGACAACCCGGGCGGCGGTGTGCAAGTTCCTGGCGCGCTGGTAATAGCCCAGGCCTTGCCAGGCTTTGAGGACCTTAGGCAGACGGGCCCGGGCCAGGGCCCGGACATCGGGAAAGAGCTGAAACCAGTTGCGGTAATAGGGCAGGACAGCAGGGACAGTGGTTTGCTGCAGCATGACCTCTGATACCCAAATCCGATAGGGATCTCGGGTTTCCCGCCAGGGAAGTTTACGGCGATGTGACGTGTACCAGGCGAGAAGATCTCTTGTAAAGTCAGCGTCTTTTTTAAAATCTATTTCTTGATCTCCTTCTTTTCTTCGGGTTTCTGGGCGTTCCAGTCTTTGGCGTCCTTGGGGAACTCAGCCAGGAATGAGGAGTCGACGAGAAAAAGGTATTCCAGAGCTGCGTTCTTCACTGCGACCTGCTTTTTTTCCTTGTCCTCGCGACCGACCAGGAGTCGGGACTCTTTCTCCGTTTCATTATCTTTTGTCCAAATTGTCACTTCGGCTTGAGGCTGGTCCAAACCGTGTTCTTGAAGATTCTTCGGTGAATCTACGAATTCGGCGGCCTCCAGGCTTTCAATTTTACGGAGAAATGTCTCGATCTTTGACCTGTCTGCTTCTTCTTGAGGTTCTCCTTCCAGAAACCATTTATCATCCTTGCCGTGAACGGCCGTGAGGGCGAGAGGCCCGGCCTTGAGCTCGAGCTTCTGGGCGTCCCAACTGTTAAAAACGAGGACCTGCTTCTCTCTCAGGTCCCCGGCGTTTTTCTCGAAGCTGGCGAGAACATGTCCGTCGACGGCGATGATTTTTGAAGATAGCGAAGTTGTCGCATAGACGTTGTCGGCTTCTTTATGGAGAAAGAAGATCATTTCCTGGTTTTTTGATGGCAGGGAGAGCGAGATGACATACTCAGGCTCGGCAAGCCCCAATTTCTTGATGTCTTCATCATGCTTCTGTTCCGATAGGAATTCTTTGGCTCTGAGATCGGCCAGAATCCTCATGATATCTTCAATCTGGCTCTTCTTGGCCAAAGCGACTACAGGCTTCTGGAAGAACCAGCCCAGGTCATTTTTTTGAGCCTCCCAGGTGATGTCCTTGGCCCGGAGTTTGATGGCGTTGACATCGGCCGGCTCAAACCTGAAGATATCCTTCTGGCGAAAATCAAAAGTCTTCTTGTCCAGCGTGCTCTTGAGCGAGCTGGAGATAAGGATGATCCTTGGGTCATCTTCCTTTTTGGCAAAAAGGGCGTTATCGAGCGGATTTTCCATGCCGAAGAGGATCTTTACAGGTTGAGGCCTGTTCTTATACCAGAGGGTTAACTCTTTCTTGGGAATTTCATACTTGGCCATATCCCCGCCCTCTTTATCGACGACCCGTTCGATCCTGAGACTCGAAAAATCTTCGGCCAGGCGGTTGACCTCAAAGGAATCTGCTTTTGCCTCTAGGGGTTCGGTGATGAGCCACTCCTCTCCACCTTCTTTTTTAAAAGTGATGGTTTCGTCCTCCTTTTTTAGGATGATCTTTTCGACGTCGGCAGATGAAAAGTCCACAAGCTTGTCTTCGCCCTCCTTTTTTGCCTTGGTCTTCGATTCGAAGAGAATGACAAAGGCCAGAAGCCCCGCGAACACAGCCAGGAGAATGAGGGGGGTCTTGATTTTCATAGCGATCGTCTCCTGATCCAGACGGAAATTCCCAGAACAAGAACAGCAAGAGGCAGGATGATGACAGACGTGAAGAAAATCAGCCGTCCCTGCGAGGGAGTGAGCTGAATCGTGCGGGGTGTGGTGGTTTTGGACTGGATGGAGATCAGGTCGGCCTCCTGGGTGAGCCAGTTGACCGTGTTGAGGAAGAGGTTTCCGTTTCCAGAGAGGTTATAGTACCTATTAGTGGGAAAATCCGAATCTCCGTAAATGGCCAGCCTTCCTTCAGGCTTCTTTTCTTCACTCTGTTTTTTTTCTTCGGGCTTTTCCATGGCTTGTTTCTTTTCATCTATCGGCTTGACCGTAACAACCGCGGCGAGGGGAATCGGGCCTTGCCTATCCTTGTCTTTATCGAAAGTTACTGTTTTTTGGTCGAGCTGTCGTTCCGACCAGGAGTTCGGGCTCGTTTTGCCGATGATGTTGACATTCACTCCCTCTGGCTTTGGCTCCGCGACATTCACCGACCGGGCATAGGGAAAGAAGGTGGCATAACGGAAGTTGGAGGTAATTTCCTGGGGTTCATACTCCGTGATGACAGGCATGAAGTAATCGCCCCCAAATAGCCTGGAGACTGTGTCCACGACGACATCGTTTTCGAGCTTCACTCCATAGCTCAAGAGAAAGGGGTTGAGTCCGGGAGCCGTCTCCGGGTCCACCATGAAGAACACCCTTCCGCCCCGGCTGATATAGCTTTTTATGGTTTCCAGTTCATCGGGCAGAAGGTCTTTCTTGGGTCCGGGAATGATCAGGAGTGCACAATCCTGAGGGAATGACTCGGAGAGCGCCAGGGTGAGCTTCTTCACCTCATAGCCGAGCTTCTGGAGCTCGTCCCTGGCCCCAGAAAACCCGGTGTCCTCGGTGATTTCGATGCTGCCTTCACCATGGCCTTCGAGAAAATAAACTACTTTTTTCTTCTCCCTTGAGATCTTGATGAGCGCGTTAGTGATATCTTCTTCGGTTGTCGTTGTGATTCGGTTTTCTTTGTCCCCGCTTTCAAAAATCGTGGTCCCGTCCTGGGTCACTCCGTACCGTTTGACAAGTCCTGGGTTCTTGTCGGGGTCGATGAACTCGGACTTAATCCTGTTGGAATGATAGGCATAAATCTTGAGCAGGGCCTCCAGCCTGGCCCGGCCCGCGCTGCCTTCCCGGGAAAAGGCCTTGATCGAGACATCTTGCTTCAGGTTCTTCAAGACCTTAACGGACTGGTCGGCAAGGCTGTGGATCTTGGCTTCAGTAAAGTCAATCCGATAATGGTGCCGCGCGAGAAAGTAGTTGGCCAGGACAAGAATGGCAAGCACGAGGACGACCACCAGCACCAGGTTGCTGGAATAGAGGAAGGCCCTGCGGCTAAAGCCCCGCTTGAGCGTGGACAGATTGAGAATTATATAGATTATAAGAAAAACGAATCCGAGCGCCAGAATAGCCACGTCCGCTGTCTTTCGCTGAGGCCATATGATCAAGGAAACTGAGCCCATAAGAACCAGGGTCAGACCGATGTAATTTAAATATTTTTTCATCGTTTCCATGGCTTACCTCCAACGTCTCGACTGGATGACAGAGTGCGTCAGGAACAAAGCAAAAAAGGAGAAGCTGAGATAATAAACGACATCCGTAGTGTCGAGGATGCCGCTGGTCATCCCGTCAAAGTGCTGGAATATGGAAAGATAATTAAGCACATCTTTCCATATCCCTGTCGCCGAATAGGATGCCCAGTTGAGGATCCAGAAGAGCAGGAGAGCGCCGAACGTCAGTATCGCGGCCACGATTTGGTTCTTTGTGAGAGAAGAGAAAAAGAGGCCGGCTGCGATAAAAGACGCGCCCATTAGGAAAAGTCCCAGATAGCCGTTCAGGATCTGGACGAGCTCGGGATTTCCCCAAAGGAACGTGAACACGGAAAGCAGACCGGCGAGCCCCAGCATGGCCGCCAGGACCACGAGGGCAGCCAGGTATTTTCCCAGGATGACCTGAACCACATGGACCGGAGATGTAAACAGGAGCTCGTCCGTTCCAGTCTTTTTTTCTTCCGCAAAGAGACGCATGGTCAGGAGGGGCAGCATCAAAAGGAGGATGATACTCATATTGTGGAAAAGCGGGGCATAAACCATCTGGTTGATATTGATCTGCTGATAATAATAAGGATTCTGGGCCATTTGGATGGCCTGGGAGTTGAACCACCAGATGGCGCTGTAAAAAAAGAAACCGACCAGAACTAGGAACACACATATGACCACATAAGCAATGGGCGAAGTGAAGTATGTTTTGACCTCTTTTCTGGCGATTATTCCAATGTTTCTCATTGCCCCGCACCTCCTGAGACGATCCGCAGGTAGAGGTCCTCGATGTTTATCGCTACAGGCCTCATCTCCAGAAGACCCCAACCTCTCTCCACCGCAAGCCTGGACACAGTCTCGCGCAAATCCTTTCCCCAAACCCACTCCACGGTGAGTTCGCCATCCTGCCGGGAAACGCGGCTAACTCCAGGGATCGCCTGGAAAGAAGAAACAGCCTCATCATGGCCTGTTCTGAGCTTAATGATAATCCCCTCTTTTCCTCCAAAAGACGTTGTGAGTTCCTCCAAAGAGCCCGAAGCCATGAGTCGGCCTTCGTTGATGATAACTACTCCATCGCATGTCTGTGTGACTTCGGCCAGGATGTGAGTTGAGAGCATGATCGTGTGCTCGCCCCTCAGGGATTTGATGAGATCTCTGATCTCCTTGATCTGGGCCGGGTCGAGACCGATGGTCGGCTCGTCAAGGATCAGAATTTGCGGGTCGTGGATTAGGGCCTGAGCGATGCCGACGCGTTGTTTAAACCCGCGAGATATGTTCTCGATCAGCCTGTTTTTGACCGAGGCCAGGCCGCTGACCTCAATGGCCTGGCCCAGCGCTTCTTTCCGCTTTGAGCGGGGGACCTGTTTAATCGCTGCGACAAAGGTCAAATACTCCGAAACGGTCATTTCAGTGTAGAGGGGGATGACTTCAGGAAGATAGCCGGTGATTTTCTTGACCTCGTTGGGCTTTTCAAAGACGTCAAACCCGGCGACACTGGCTCTTCCTTCAGTCGCGGGCAAAAAACCGGTGAGAATTCGCATCGTGGTTGTTTTGCCGGCGGCATTGGGTCCGAGCAAACCCCAGATCTTGCCTTTTTCTACCGTGAAGCTGAGGTCGCGGACAGCCATGAGCTCGCCGTATTTTTTGGCCAGGTGTTCAACTTCGATCATGCGTTGACTCCTTTCTCTTAGAAAACCGGCTCAGTCTGTTTTCCTACATTTTTTCGGGCCGCGGAATGCCCATCAGGAAAAGGACCTTTTGAAGAATTTCTTTGACATAAAAAATGGTCAGCAGGCGCATTTTTTTAAGATCCTTGTTTTCTTCGCCCAGGATGGAATAGAGGTGATAATAAGCATTGGTCTTCTGACAGAGGTTGAAAGCGAACTTCGCCAGATGGGAAAATTCGAGGGAGAGGACGGAGTTGAGAACCTGCTCTTCGAACTGGGACGCATAAAAAACCAGGTTCCAAAAATCCCGGGCTTCCTCTTTCGGCAAAACGTCCATAGAGAAGTCTTCTTGCCGGAGAAGATTTTCCATCTCTTTTTCGCTGAAATTCTCTCTCTCTCGGAGCTTCCTAAAGATGCTATTGAGACGGACAAACGTGTACTGCAGATAGGGGCCTGTTTCTCCCTCGAAACTCAATGCTTCCTCGAAGTCAAAAATGATCAGGGAATTCCGGGCGAATTTGAGCATGAAATAGCGCAAGGCTCCTGTGGCAATCTGCCGGGCGACAAAAACCTGAAGGTTGTGGCTGAGCTCAGGGTTTCTTTTCTCGACTTCCACCAGAGCCTTTTCTTCCAGCCTGTCAAGAAGATCGTCGGCCTTAACGCCGAGGCCTTTCCGTCCGGAGACCTCAAGGAAAGTTCGTTCTTTGTCCTCCTCGCGGATGGTGTAATCCAGCTCATTGAGGCTTTTCGGTGAAAGGGCAACCATCTCGTAGGAGAAATGAATTGATTTTTCGGCTTGAGCTACATAGTTCAGAGATCTCAGCCCCTGGACGACGACTTTCTGAAGATAGGTCTGTCGGGTATCAATGACATTATAGACTTTCGTCGCCCGGCCAAAAGAGGCCGCGTTCCGGTTGGGCCAGGCCGTGGTGATCCAGATGGTCCGGCCGTATTCCTGCACAAAAGGCTCGTAATAGAAATCTTTATCCAGGAGGCCGAATTTCCAGAGTTGATAAGCGATATCCTTGCCAACATAGGTTACGGTTCCGTCCGAGCGGACGATGACTTTTTCCTTTTCTGCCTCATCTTGGAGCCTCATGACCCAGCAGCCGGCATTCGCCCCCTCGTCCGAAAGAAAAATTGCCTTTTTATCCTTGAGCAGGGTAAAGGCTTTTTCCCAGAATCTGAGCCCCAGGATGCTACTTTCGCAAGGCAACACATCATACGTGACGTCGATGCGCTTCATGGTTTCGAGATGGGCCTTGAGAATGCGGCGGGAAACGGCGTGACCTAAGGCTGCCTCCGGGTTCTCGCCGTGTTCGATTTTTTTTAGGATTTCTCCCCGCCTGGCCTGAGCATCGGGGTTTGCTTCTAGAAAACTCGAGGCACGGGCATAGAGGTCCCAGCAATAGTAATCGAATTTTTCTTTGATCGCATCGAGGTCGGCAAGCGTTTTTTTCTCCAGGTCCATGAGCCCAAAGACAACGTCCACAACCTGCACTCCGGTGTCATCGATATAGTTTTGGACTTCGACATTTTCTCCTTTGTACCTCAGGCAACGGGCTAGGGTGTCTCCCAAGCAGGCATTGCGCAAGTGCCCGATGTGAGCGGCTTTATTCGGATTGATATTGGTGTGCTCGATGGTGATTTTTTTCTCTTCAGGAAAGAGTGAGGACGTTGTGAAAGACGCAAGTTCGGACTGGAAAAACGACCTCCGGTCGAGAAAAAGATTGATGTACCCCGGTCCGGCCACTTCGGCCTTAGCCACTCCGCTGAGGCCCGAAAAAAAGGGGAGGAGATCTTTGGCCAGCTGTCGGGGGTTTGTTTTCAAACGCTTGCCTAGCTTGAACGGAAAAGTCAGGGTGAGGTCTCCAAAGTCCTGCTGCGGGGTCAAACTGATCTCGATCTCCGACTCAGCCAGCGCGTATTTATCCCGCAACCTGGCTAAGATTTCCTGCCGGAGCTTGGCTTTGAGGTTGATCATATTAAGCTAATTATTATAACAAAATTCGCTGTCCGGACAAGGGGACAGAGATGAGCTCACTTTTCTCTTGCCAGTCGGACGCTTCTATGGTAGTAAATAATTTTCCTATCGAGGTAGAAGGCCATGAAAAAAACTCGCTTCTATGAATGTCACAAAAGACTTGGGGCGCGTATGATTGAGTTTTTTGGCTGGGAGATGCCGGTTGAATACACAGGAATCATGGATGAGCACATGGCCGTCCGTGAACGGGCCGGGTTATTTGATGTTAGCCATATGGGAGAAATAATCATCGCAGGAAAAGACGCGCTTGCCTTTGTCCAGTATCTCACACCGAATGACGCGGCCAGGCTGGCCGTAAACCAAGTCCAATACACCGCGCTCACTACGCCGCAAGGGACTTTTGTTGATGATATGCTGGTCTACTGCCTCGGTCCTGAAGAATACCTGCTTGTTGTAAATACGGCCAACACAGATAAAGATTATGCCTGGGTTGTGACTCATAAAAAGGGCTTTGATGTCTTGACCGAAGATGCCAGCGGGCGGTATTCTCAGCTGGCTCTCCAGGGCCCCGAAGCCGAAAAAATCCTTCAGCCGTTGACGAATATAAATTTAGCGGAGATGAAACCATTTTGGGCTGCGAAGGGAGAGGTTGCGGAAGTCGGGGCGCTTGTTTCCCGAACCGGCTATACTGGAGAAGACGGATTTGAGATCTATACTGTTTCACCCGAGCCCGCGGTCGTCTGGGAAGAGATCTTGGAGCAGGGAAAGGGACATGGGATCCAACCCATCGGGTTAGGCGCCAGGGACACCCTTCGCCTGGAAGCAAAACTGGTGCTTTACGGGAATGATATCGATGAAACGACCACGGTCCTGGAGGCAGACCTCAAGTGGATCATCAAGTTCAAAAAAGGAGATTTTCTCGGCCGCGATGTCCTGTCCAGCCAGCTTGAGAAAGGAGTGAAGAGAAAGATTGTCGGGTTCGAGCTGTTGGAGCGGGGCGTTGCGCGGCCGCACTATCCCGTGTTTCTCAAAGGCCAGGAGGTCAGTCATGTGACTTCAGGCACCTTTGCGCCCTACTTGAAAAAGAGCATCGGACTTGCTTATCTGCCCGTTGAGAATAGCGAGATCGGCACGGACATTGAAGTTGCGATTAGAGATAAACGGATGAAAGCCAGAATTGTGCCGACCCCGTTTTATAGGCGAGCGCAAAAGCCTGTCTGACAATACATGTTTTGAATGCAGGAACGGAAGGCTGGACAAGACGCCGTTGGCCTGTGGCTTGGAACTGTCATAATTGCTCGATTTGTTATAAAATGAGGCAGCTCTCGCTTCCAAAGTTCAATTCTGTTTGAGGAGGAAGCCATGTATCCGAGCGATCGCTATTACAGCAGAGACCACGAATGGGTGAAAATCGAAGGCGATACCGCAACTATTGGAATCACTGATTTTGCCCAGAAGCAATTGGGCGATGTCGTCTACATCGAACTTCCCGCAATCGGAGCCAAGCTCGATGTCCACCAGACCATTGGCGTGGTTGAATCTGTCAAGGCGGTGTCCGACGTTTACTCGCCGATATCCGGAGAGGTCATCGCGGTCAACGAAAACCTGAATGATTCCCCGGAGGTAATGAATCAGGACCCCCACGGCAAGGGTTGGATCATCCGGATGAAAGTCGGGGACACAACAGACCAAGAAAAACTCATGAGTTCTGTGGATTACGAGAAATATCTTGAGGGAATCGCATCCTGAGGTGCAAACTGGAACAGGCGGAACATGAGTTATATTTCTTTAAGCAATGACGACAAAAAAAAGATGCTGGCGGCCATCGGCGTCTCATCGCTCGAGGAGCTCTTCTGCTGTATTCCAGACGAGATTCGTTTGAAGAAGAATCTCGCCCTTCCCGTCCCGCTGGCCGAGCCCGAGCTCGTCAGTTGCTTTGAGGAGCTCGGACGGAAGAACCGGGAGTCCGGCCGTACTTCTTTTTTAGGCGCCGGGGCGTATCAGCACCTTATTCCTTATGTTGTGGATTACCTGAGCTCTCGAGGCGAGTTTATCAGCCCCTATACTCCTTACCAACCGGAAGTCAGCCAGGGCACTCTTCAGGTTATTTTTGAGTACCAGACCTTGATTTGCCAGCTGACTGAAATGGAGATCGCCAACGCCTCTCTTTATGATGGGGGATCAGCTGTGGCAGAAGCCGTCCTGATGGCTCACCGGCTCAGCGGAAAGCCAAACATTCTCGTGGCTGAAACCCTTCATCCTCAATACAAGAGTGTCCTCAAGACTTATGTGAAAAATCTGGACATTAACATTATTGAGGTCAATCGCTCGGAGCAGGGAGGGGTTGACCTTGATGATTTCAGCCAAAAAACAAACGCCGAAACGAGCGCCGTCGTCTGTCAATCGCCAAATTTCGTCGGGGTTGTGGAGGACCTTGACCGCATCAGCGAGCAAACTCATAGTCAGGGGGCGCTCCTCATTGTTGCTATAGCCGAGGCCGCTTCCCTGGGCATTTTAAAGGCGCCTGGCGCCGCAGGAGCTGATATTGTGGCGGGAGAGGGCCAATCCTTCGGGTTGCCGCTGAGCTTTGGAGGGCCATACCTTGGATTCATGGCCTGCAAAAAAGATTTTATTCGCCAGTTTCCAGGTCGGATCGCCGGCCAGACAAAAGACGTAGATGGTCAAAGGGGGTTCGTCTTGACGCTGTCAACACGAGAACAGCATATCCGGCGCGAGAAGGCGACGTCGAATATCTGCACCAATCAGGCGTGGTGCGCGCTTCGGGCCACAATTTTTCTGGAGACACTCGGCCGGGAAGGAATCCGCGAGCTGGCTTATCAGAATATCCAGAAGGCTCATTATGCCCTGGAAGAGCTTTCCAGAATCAAGGGCGTCAAGCGGAAGTTCAGCGGAGCCGTCTTTAATGAATTTGTGCTTGAATTTGAACCCGGCTGGTCAGCGGTGGAAAACCATTTGCGCCGAAACATGGTTCTTGGTGGCCTGAACCTCGAGCCCTTTTTTCCAGAACTTAAAGATTGTGCCCTGGTTTGCGTCACAGAGGTGCACGGGAAGGACGACATCGATACGCTGGTCCGGCTTGTGAGTGAGGTGCTCCGATGAATCGCGAGCCGTTGATTTTTGAAATCAGTGCTGAAGGCAAGAGAGGTTTTCGCCTGCCTGTGCTCGATGTGCGGGAAAACAGGGAAATTATGAATTGCTTCGCCCTCCGCCGGGACGTCGCCGGATTTCCTCAAGTTTCGGAGATCGAGGTTGTGCGCCATTTTACTCGCCTCTCCCAGGCCAATTTTTGTATCGATACAACGTTCTATCCCCTGGGGTCGTGCACGATGAAGTACAACCCCAAGGTCAATGAAAAGGTCGCTCAGATCGGGAATTTCTTGTTCTCGCATCCCTATGCGCCCGAAGACCTCGTCCAGGGAAACCTCGAGATATTGAAAACCATGGAAGACATGCTGTGCGAAATCACCGGTATGGAGGCGTTCACCCTGCAGCCCAGCGCCGGAGCGCAGGGCGAGCTCGTGGGAATGATGCTCACCCGGGCCCACCTTCAGGACAAGGGGAATCCGCGGAAGATCGTCCTTATTCCTGATTCGGCGCACGGGACCAATCCTTCAAGCGCTCATAGCTGCGGCTATCGTGTCCAAGAGATCAAGTCCAATGAAAGAGGGACGATCGACCTGGCCGCCTTGAGTCAGCAGATGACAGAGGATGTTGCCGCTTTGATGATTACGAATCCGAACACGCTCGGCGTTTTTGAATCTGACATCCTCAGAATCGCAAAAATCGTCCATTCCAAGGGCGGTCTGGTCTATATGGACGGCGCAAACATGAACGCTCTGATAGGGAAATTCAGGCCGGGGGACATGGGCGTTGATGTGATCCACCTCAACCTGCACAAGACGTTCTCGACGCCTCACGGCGGCGGAGGGCCGGGGGCCGGGCCCGTCGGCGTGAAAAGACATCTGGCGCCTTATCTTCCGGTTCCAGTGGTGGAGAAAACCGCGTCTGGATACATTTTTAACTATCACCGGCCCAAAAGCATCGGTCGCGTCCGCAGCTTCTTCGGGAATTTTCTTGTGGTCATCAAAGCGCTGGCCTATATCCGGTCTCTGGGTGCAGAAGGCTTGAGGGAAATCTCCGAAATCTCCGTCCTGAACTCGAATTATATCCGTGCCAGGCTGGAGGATGTCTATCACCTCAAGTATTCCGCCCCGACCCTCCACGAATGCGTCTTCTCGGACAAGTTTCAAAGAGAGCACGGGGTTCAAAATATTGATATCGCTAAAAGGCTCATTGATTTCGGCCTCCACCCGCCGACAATGTCTTTCCCCTTGATCGTGCCCGGCGCTCTGATGGTGGAGCCCACTGAGACTGAAACCAAGAAGGAGCTGGATGCATTCATCGAGGCCATGAAAAGAATTGCCCAGGAGGCCAAGGTAAGTCCGGACATGGTCAAGTCGGCTCCGCACGCCTCTTATGTCAGAAGGTTGGACGAGACGGCAGCGGCGCGAAATCCTGTTTTGAGATGGGAAATTGATGGAGAGCGCAAAGACAAATAAGATGTCTCTTCAAAACCTGGTCATGAGCTTGCAGAGATACTGGGCCGGCAAGGGCTGCTATCTAGCTCAGCCATACGATGTCGAAGTTGGCGCCGGGACGATGACGCCGGATACATTTTTCCGTGTCCTCGACCGCAGGCCCTGGCGGGTGGCTTATGTCCAGCCTTCGCGCCGTCCTACGGACGGAAGATACGGAGAAAACCCGCATCGTGTTCAAAAACATTATCAGTTCCAGGTCATCATCAAGCCGTCTCCGTCGGATATCCAGCAAATCTATATCGACAGCCTGGTGTCATTGGGGATCAGGCTTTCCGAGCATGACCTGCGCTTCGATGAGGATGATTGGGAGTCTCCAACGATCGGGGCCTGGGGTGTCGGCTGGCAGGTGCTGCTGGATGGCCTGGAGATTACGCAATTTACCTATTTCCAACAGGCTGGCGGGATTGAGATCTTCCCCGTCCCAGCAGAGATTACGTATGGACTGGAACGGCTAGAAATGTTTCTTGAGAGAAAAGATAATTTCTATGATTTGCAGTGGTCGGATGATGTCCTTTACAAAGACCTGAGGCTTCGAGAGGAAAAAGAATTTTCTGGATACAACTTTAATTGGGCGGATATCGAGAGGCTGCAAAAATCATTTTTGGTGGCCGAGCAGGAAGCCACTTTCCTGACTGAGAAGAATCTTCTGCTTCCCGCTTACGATATGTGCCTGAAATGTTCCCATCTGTTCAATCTTCTTGATGCGAGAGGAGCAATTAGTGTGACCGAACGAGTCAAGGTGATCGGACAAATCCGGGCCCTGGTCAACCAAATCGCCAGGAAATACTGCGGCGGCGAGGTTATACCCTGATGGAATTTCTTCTTGAGATTCGTACCGAAGAGATGCCGTCCTCTCATGTCAAATCCGGTCTTGACCAGATCAGGGAAAAGTTGAAGGCGGAGCTCTTAACTGCACGTATTGCAGTCACGTCTCTAGAGACATACGGGACGAGCCGCAGAATGGTCGTCGTCGGAGAATTCGCTCCCGTTCAGGAGGATCAAGAAGAAATGGTTGTGGGGCCGCCGCGGGCCGTCTCCTTCGGGCCGGATGGCGCTCCCACGGCCGCGGCCAGAGGGTTCGCCAAGTCCCAAAATGTCAGCGTGGAAAAACTTCAGGTCGTTCAAACGGCCAAGGGAGAATACCTGGGTCTGAGGAGGATCACAAAAGGGAAACCCACCCGCACGATTTTGGCAGGAGCCCTTCCGTCTCTCATGACTTCTCTCTCTTTCCCCAAGATGATGAGATGGGGCGAATCAAACCTCCGTTTCTCCCGGCCGGTGAGGTCGATCCTTTGTCTTTTCGGCGGGAAAATTCTTCCGTTCTCGGTGGGTGAAGTGAAGTCCAACAATATCGCGACCGGTCACAAGATTCACTCGCCCCGGAAAGCCAGGGTCGGCTCGCACCAGGAATACATGGCGCTTTTGAAGAAAAACAAAGTGATCATCTCGCCGGAATTGAGGAAGGACATGATCCTGGCGCAGATAGAGAAAAAGCTGAAACCTCTAAAAGCAAAACTCTATCCAGATGAGGAACTTCTGGATACACTCGTTTATGAGGTTGAGTGTCCCCATGTTTTCCTTGGCACTTTTCCTCATGAGTATCTTCAGCTGCCTATCGAAGTGCTCAGCGTGGCGATGAAGGAAGGGCAGAAGCTTTTTTCTGTGGTTCATGACAGTGTCCAGCTGGCCCGCTTTATAGGAGTCGCAGACTCTCCGGGAGACCCGAAATCCCTGATCAGGAAGGGGAATGAAAGAGTGCTTAAGGCCAGGCTTGAAGACGCTAAGTTTTTCTGGGGGCAGGATTTAAAGACCCCTATGGCCGAAAGGGCTGCCGGGCTGAGGCAGGTCGTCTTCCAGGAGCGATTAGGAAGCTATGACGCCAAGACAGCCCGTCTGAAAAGCTTAGTCGGATACCTTTGCGAAAAGATCGATGAGAGCAAACTGAAAAAAGACGCGGTTCAGGCTGCAGAATTGTGCAAGGTTGACCTTCTGACGGAAATGGTTAGGGAATTTCCTTCGCTTCAAGGCAAGGTCGGCGGCCTCTATGCCAGGGCAGAAGGATATCCCCCCGCGGTTGCTCAGGCCATTTATGAGCACTATCAGCCGGTCAGCCTGGAGGACGCCTCGCCCGGCTCGCTCGCTGGGGCGCTGGTGTCTCTCGCAGATAAGGTTGATTCGGTTGTCGGTGCCTTGGGAATTGGCCTTCAGGTTTCAGGGTCGAGCGACCCTTTTGGCCTTCGCCGGAACGCCAATGCCATCTGCAAAATTATCCTTGATAAACAGCTGGTTTTTTCCCTCGGCCATTTTATTGAAAGAGCTGTCTGCGCTTACCAGGACAGTTTGGAGAGGCCAAAAGAAGAAATTGTCGCTTCGTGCCGGGACTTTTTTGAACAGCGGCTCCGATTTGTCTTTGAAACCCAGGGCTACCGTTACGACCTGATCAATGCCGCCCATGGATCAGGCATGGACAATATCTATTACTCAAGCCTGCGGCTCAAAGCCCTGGATAGCCTTAAGAAAAGCCCCCATTTCGAGCCGCTGATCCTCATGGCCAAGAGGGTTAACAATATCCTGCGAGATTTACCTCCTTATCAAATCAACCCCGACCTCTTTTCAGAAAAGGAGGAAAGAGAGCTCTTTTCCGCTTTTACGATTATTAAAGAGAACTGCCTGCCTTTAATCGCAGGAGGGGACTTTGCCGCTGCGCAAAACATGATTTTTAGGATGGAGTTTCCTTTGGCGAGTTTCTTCAACAGCGTCCTGGTGATGGCTGAAGATAAGAGAACAAGACAAAACCGCCTGGCCCTTCTTCAGGCGATTGGCGAACTCCTTCTTCAAGTGGCCGATTTTTCTCAGGTCGTTGTCGAAGGGGAAAAATGATTTAGATCTGAAACTCGTCCTTATCCGAGCCAGACGGCTCCGCGCCCTCATCCTTGGCTTTTTCCAAGAATTTTTGTTCCAGAGCGATGATCTTGACGAGGTTTCCCGGCTGGTTTTGGTCCTTCTTTTCACCGTAAGGATTGAATTGGACTCCGATTTGATACTTATAGCTTTTCCCTTCACTCAAGGAGGACCATTTGACCACCCCTTTCATAGTGAAAGGAATTTTTTCGCCCGGGACAGAGATCTTCATGGACACATCGGTCGTTGGTTTCAAGGCGTTCTGGGACAGGAACCGGATCCCTCCGCGGCTGATATCTATAACCGGGCAGAATTCTTCGATAAACCCCGGCTTTGTAAAAAGGATGGATCTCTTTTGATAGTT
>CAZLFV010000005.1:26589-59310 GCA_964558915.1 uncultured Eubacteriales bacterium
AAAGGAGGATGATCATGTTATCCAGGCATTGTCGATTTAAGGCCGGCGCCTTCTTGGGCATTTTGATCGGAACTAGTTTTTTCCTTGTCAGCTCATTTGCGGCCCAGAAAACAGCGCCGCCAAAACGGGTTCAATCGACTGACCCCGCTTTAAGGATTAAAGGCTACGAAACGCATCTCGAAATGCTGAAGAATTCACCGTTTAACAAGCTCGAATGGAGTCATCTTGGGCCGATTAATGTCAGCGGCAGGTCAATTGATATCGCTGTCGTCGGCCCGAAAGGAAAGAGCTACACAATTTATGTGGCCACAGCATCAGGCGGGCTTTGGAAGACGGTCAATGAAGGCACGACCTGGGAACCTGTCTTCGACCGGGCACCGTCAACGGCCATTGGCGACGTGACTATTGCTCCCTCCAATCCGGAGATCGTCTGGATTGGGACCGGCGAGGCAAATATCTTCAGGAGCTCACAGGCTGGGTGCGGCGTCTATAAATCCCTGGATGGAGGCAAGACTTGGCAGCATATGGGTCTGACCGACACCTATACTATTCCGCGGATTGTGATCAACCCGGAAAACCCCGATATTGTCTATGTCGCTGCGTCCGGTCATGAATGGACTGACAATCCCGAGCGCGGCATTTACAAGAGCACAGACGGAGGGGCGAGCTGGTCCAAGGTTCTGTATATTGATGATAAGACAGGAGCCAGTGATTTGATAATGGACCCGTCTGATAGCGATACCCTGTATGCGGCAACGTGGCAGAGGATCCGGTTGAAATGGAATGACCCCCGCAATTTCCCCGGCTATTCCAAGAGCAGGATCTATAAAACAATAGATGCAGGAAAGACCTGGAGGCTCATTGACTCCGGGCTTCCGGAGGCCAGATACAGGGGCCGAATCGGAATCGATATTTGTCGGCAAAATCCGAATGTCCTCTATGCCTTCGTCGATAGCTATGAAGCATCAACGCAGCCGAAGCCGAGAGAAACAGATTCGTACGGGCGCCCTTCGGGCGGCGCGATTAAAGGCGCCACTCTTTTCCGCAGCGATAATAAGGGAGAATCTTGGACGCTTGTGGCGCCGACGACACCCGAGATGACCACTCTGATGGAGCGCCATTCGGGAACATACGGCTGGGTCTTCGGTCAGGTTCGGGTTGACCCTAACGATGAAAATACGGTTTATATCATGGGGGTGCCGTTGAGTGTATCTAAAGATGGAGGAAAGACATTCACGGAGATTCGCGGGATGCACGTCGACCATCACGGCCTCTGGATTGACCCGGATAACTCGAATTACATCATTGACGTGAATGATGGAGGCATCGTGATTTCATATGATGGAGGCAAGACGTGGAAGGTCTTCACCCAAAATTTGCCCGTTTGCCAATTCTTTAATGTCGCCTACGACATGGCCACTCCATTCCGAGTCTACGGCTCGATGCAGGACCACGGAAGCTACAGAGGCCAGGTTCTTCAAAAGAAAGACAGAATGACTGGGAAAATGCTGGATGGCTACGAAGCCGATGAATTTGAGCGAGCTCCCGGCGGTGAAGCCTGCAGCCACGCTATTGATCCGACCAACCCCGATATTGTCTATGCGGCCAGTTTTTATGGAAGAATTACCCGGTCAGACATGTCTCTTCCGCCTCAGGAAAGGACAAAACGCCTGCTCCCGGCCAAGTATCCGGAAGAGCCGCCCCTGCGGGGGCAATGGCTGGCACCATTCATCATCTCGCCGCATAATAGCGAAACGCTCTATCATGGAATGCAGCATCTTTTGCGCTCGATTAACAGGGGAGATACGTGGGAGCAGATCAGTCCTGACCTGACTTATAATACGGCCGCCGAGATGGGAGATATTCCTTATCATACGATCTTTTCGATCTCTGAATCGCCCCTCCGATTTGGCCTGATCTATGCGGGAACGGATGACGGCAAGGTCCACATGACAAAGGATGGGGGCAAGACCTGGCAGGAGATTATGACCGGCCTGCCTTATCAAAAATGGGTCTCGAGGATTGTCGCCTCCGCGTTTGATTTGGGCACTGTCTATATGACCCAGAACGGCAAGCGCGATGACGATTTTACGCCATATATCTGGAAATCGACCGACTTTGGAAAGACCTGGGTGGGCATCGCGGGGAATATTCCCCTCGGGCCTGTGAATGTGATTCGCGAGGATCCCGTCGACAAGAACATTCTTTATGTCGGGACAGATTTGGCAGTCTATGTGTCCAAAGACGCCGGGAAAACCTGGGACGTGCTGGGCGGGAACTTACCCACGACCTATGTCCATGACCTCATCATCCATCCGCGCGACAACATTATTGTGATCGCTACGCATGGGCGGGGGATGTGGGCTATGAACGCAAACCCCATCAACGAGAAGGACAAGCGCCGACGCAGTTTCTTTGAAGGCAATTAGCCTATCGCAGCGTGCCCTCATAGTGAGCAGTGAGCTGGCGCTTCCGGACATCCTCGGGTGTGTAAGAAGGGAGGAGCACGGGAGCGATCCGGTCTGTTCTGATCTTTGCCTTCTTCATCTCGTCCTCATAGGCCGCGATATGCTCAAGCGTGAGCTGGCCTAGGTTGACAGATTTGACGTACTCAGCGGCGTATTTTCCGGCTCTCCGGCCGAAAACATTATAGTCAAGGACAGAATTGCCCATCAGACGGTTCCGGCCATGAACGCCGCCGGATGCCTCACCGGCGACATAAAGGCCCGGGACGTTGGTCTCGCACTTATCGTTAATCTCGATGCCCCCGTTCTGATAATGCAGCGACGGATAGACAAGCATTGGTTCTTTGGTAATGTCGATATTATATCGGATAAACTGCCGGACCATGGCCGGGAAATTCTTGCTCAGGTAGCCGGAGCCCTGGATGATCTCGATCAGCGGCGAATCGAGCCACACACCCCACCGTCTGCTGGGAGTCTGAATGCCGTTTTTCTTTTCCAGACATTCACGGATAAATGCGGCGCTTTCCACATCCCGCGGCTCTCTCGGAAAGACAAACAACTCGCCGAACTTGTTAATCGGCTGCCCTCCCGCACCTCTGATTTTTTCGGTAATCAGGAAGCCGGCGATCTGCTCGGGGAACACGGCTCCGGTCGGATGGTACTGGACAGAGTCCATGTAAAGAAGCTTTGCACCGGCTCGATAGGCCATGACCAGGCCATCTCCCGTGGCCCCGTAGTGGTTGGTCGTATCGAAGCCGCGGATATGAAGCCGTCCATAGCCGCCAGTGGTGATGATAGTGGCCTTGGCCTTGACGGTGAAATACTCTTCAGTCTCCATATTGTATATTACACCACCGGCACATCGTCCTTTTTTATCCAGGATTAACTCGACGGTGGGCATGAATTCCAGCACAGTAATCTTATCCGGATGGTTACGCACCTCGTCCATCAACGTCCGCATTATCACCGCGCCGGTGTAATCGCGGCAGGAATGCATTCGCTTCCGGGATGTCCCTCCTCCATGAAGGACATACATCGAGCCGTCGGGATTCTTGTCCCAGACCACGCCCAGCTCTTCCAGCCACTTCACGACCTCAGGACCGTCTTCAGTCAAGGCCCGCACGAGATCAGGTTTGTTATCGAAATGGCCGCCTCCCAGGGCATCCAGGTAGTGGCGGGTGGGGGAGTCCTGGGGAGTAACGGCCGCTTGCATTCCTCCCTGCGACATCATGGAGTTGGCATCTCCGATACGGAGTTTCGTTGAAATGATACTCTTAGCGCCTTTCTGCATAGCGATTATGGCCGCGGCGCAGCCGGCACCGCCGCCGCCGATAATCAAGATATCCGTCTCATAGTCCGGCCGGGTCAGCTCGAAAAGCTCCGGCCTGATCCGGCTGTGCGATTCCAGGATGTCGGCCACTTCGGTGGTGATCTCCTCGCCTTTGTTCGGACCGATATGGATGATGCGGCGCGATTCCTTCTTGTAATCCGGATGGAATTTCTTCAGGACGTCTTCTCTTTCTTCGGCGCTCATCGGAGGGAAGACCGCCTTTCCAGATTTTTCGAGCTCCAGCCTCTTCTGCCGGGTCTGGTCCACCAGTTTCAGGGACTCATGCATGTATTCTGGGTACATCTTATTCTCCTGTTGTTCCTTCTATGTCCCGAGCGTAATATCTCTTTTTCAGCTCCTCCCTCGCCATGGCCATAAACTCTTTGTATTCTTTGTCAAACTTTTTTTGCTTGACTTCTCTCAACCTCTGCTCTAACTCGGGGCTCTTCGAGCTGAGATATCTTCCGTAGAGTCTCCTCCCGAGCAACCCGACGTTGTAGTGGACGATTTCAGCCGGGCAGCGGATGGCGCAGAGACCGCAGCTCAAACAATCGAAACTCAAGTCCATGACCTTTTCGATATCGCCGCGAATGGCGGCCTGGATATAATCCATGACCTCGAGGCTCTGTGGGCAGGCTTTGGTGCAAGTATTGCAGGCAACACATCGAAAAATCTCAGGGTAGAGCTTCTGAAAGGCAGTGACATTGGGCTCCAGTTTCTCGATATCGTAGACGGGCTTTTGAGCAGGAATCACCGGGAGCTGGGAAAGCCACATGCCCTCCTCGACTAGAGTCGTGCAGGCCAGGCCCGTGTAAATTTTGTAATCGCCGGGAAGGCGGTAGACAGTCGCGCAGGCTCCGCAGAATCCTTCTCGGCAGCCGGCCCCGCGCTTGATCAGGTAGCCGGCATACTCTATGGCGCCCATGATGGTGGCGTCGGCGGGCACCTTGTGCGCCTTGCCCATGATATAAACAGTCACCATCTGTTTCGGCACGGCTTTTGGTTCGGTTTTTTCTTTTCTTGGCCGGGCCGTCTTGGCCGGCTGTCTTGCGGCCGTTTTCTTCTTTGCCATCATCTTGTCTCCTTGTCGATTGAATGCCCCTCCCCTTAGTATTCTTGCGGCAGGTTTTTGAGCTCGGCCCAAGAATAAACAGGGCCGTCTTTGCAGACATAATGCGGGCCGATGTTGCAGCGTCCGCATTTCCCGATACCGCATTTCATCTTGTTCTCGACGGTGGTATAAATCTGATCGTCTTCGAAGTGAAGCTCTTTCAGAGCTCGAATTACAAATTTGATCATGATCGGGGGCCCGCAGGTGATGGCGATCGTGTTGGCCGAGGACGGCTTCTTGTCTAAAACGTTCTGGGGGACGAATCCGACAAACTCATTCCAGCCAGGTTCGGCCACGTCTATGGAAAGAAATACGGGCATCTTTTTTTTGAGCTCCTCGCATTCCTCTCGGAAAACCAGATCCTTGGAGGTCCTGGCGCCGTAGATCAGGCTCAATTCGCCGTAGTTTTCTTTTTTAATCAGCGCAGTCTGGAGAACGGACCAGATCGGGGCCAGGCCGATTCCGCCGCCGATGAAGACAATGTTTTTTTGCTTCCAGTCTTCCATCGGGAAGCCGTTGCCGTAGGGCCCCCTGATTCCGATAAGGTCACCCACTTCGAGTTCATGGAGAGCGCTGGTGACTCTTCCCATCTTGAGGACGCTGAACTGAAGGTAGTCCCTTAGCAGAGGAGACGAAGAAATGGAGATCATCGATTCGCCTTTTCCAAAGATGGAAAGCATGGCACACTGTCCAGAGCGGTACTCAAACTGAGTGCCGTTCGTGAAAACGGTCCGGAATGTCTTGATGGCCCGCGGCCCGCCCACTTCTTCCTTGATTTCGATGATCTTGGCCAGTTTGGGGAGATAGACGTTATTTTCCATGTTCGTTGACTCTCTCCAAAACTCTGATGATGTCGATCCCAACTGGGCAGAGGGAAATGCACCTGCCGCAGCCCACGCATTGGAATTGGCCATGGGTCTCGACAAAATATTGGAATTTATGAAAGAGCCTTTGGCGCAGACGGGAGGCTTTTTCTGGCCGAGGATTGTGTCCTGAAGAATGCATGGTGAAATCGGGGAACTGACAGGTATCCCATGTCCTGACCCGATTTCCTTTGAGAGGCGAGGCGGATTCCACTTCGTCGCTGATATCAAAACAGTGGCAGGACGGGCAAAGATACGTGCAGATTCCGCAGCGAATACAGCTCATCGATTCTTCGTCCCAGAGGGGAGATTCGAATAGTCCCTTGAGCTTTGAGGAGACAGCGCGGGCATCCTTGAGCTGACGATTGATCTTTTTTACCGACTCCGCGCGGATGGTCTTGACTTTTTTCAGGTCTTCAGGCTGAGGATCCTGGAAGAGTTGCTTGGCCGCCCGGATGAGCTGTTCTCCCTTTTTCGTCAGAGACTTGACGAAATACTTGTCCCCTAGGTCGGTGATCAGAATATCCAGCCCTTCTTCTGAAAAAGGCGATCCCTCCACAGAAGGACAGAAGCAGTTTTCGGAAGGAGGAACATGGCAGGCCAGCCCGACCAGAACTGTCTGGTTTCTTCTGATCCAATAGTACGGGTCGGTGAATTCTCCGCTGAAAACTTTGTCCAAGAGCCAAGCCGCTCTGGCATCGCAAGGCCGAACCCCGAATATGACCGTGGCCTTCTTTTCAGGCAGGACTTCCCTAATTTCAAGGGTTTCTTGGTTGCTCTCGTCCGTTTTGATAAACTCGAGGAAAATCTCTTTCTGGGGAAAGAGGATTTTCTTTGGCGGAACAGTTGTGTTGAGAAAATTCAGATCAATGCCTTCATGGTCAATTTCGGTGTAGTTCCATCGCTCTTCTTTGTCTTTTTTCGGACAAAAGACTGTGTAGGAAGCGAGTTGCTTCACCCATTGGGGGAGGGTCTTTTTGAGCAGTATTTTTTCCATCGCCTTACCTGATGAAATCTTCTGGATCGGAATCCTTGAAGCAGGAGATCAGGGCGGGCTGAGAATCGTCAAACCCCACCTCGTAGCCAAAAAGCTCTCTGGCTTCCCTTTCCAGTTTCTTATTGAGAAAGCGGAGCGGAATGTCGAGGGGACATGCCCTTTCGCACTCCCCACAGTCAATACAGCGTCCGCCCAAATGGATGGCTCGGACCATGTGATAGACAAAATTCTCCGAGAACTCAGCGGACCTCTGGATCCATTTGGTTTTATCAGCCTTTTCCTCGGCCGTTGTGTCTGGCGTAACTGCCATATTGATGCTGTCGACAACGCACTCGTCGCAATAGCACATCGGACAGACAGAACGGCAGGCGTAACAGCGGATACACTTATCCAGCTCTGCCTTCCAAAAATTCCATCGTTCCTCTGGAGAAAGCTTTTCAATTTGTTCTATAGATCCATAAGGCTTTTCCAGGATTCTTTTGGTTTTATCGCCACTCATCACGTCAAAAATGACTGGAAAGTTAGCCTTGCACTCAAGGCATCTTTCCGCCAGAATCTCCGCTGCCGGGACTTCGATCTTGCCTTCAGCGGTACTGATGATAAACTGGCCCTTATTCCCGAGCTCGATCTTTCGCGGTCGTTTCGCGCCGAGTTTCTTGGCCAGTTTCTTTTCGTCCATGACTCCCGCGTTTTCGCAGGAGACGCCCAGGATGTAGACGTCCTTGCGGTCGATAAATTTTTCCTGAAGCAGGACAACGATAGCCCGGCTATCACAGCCCTTGACGATAATGCCGACGGGCCTTGTGTCGGGCTGCTTCTCCTTGGCCTTTCGTCTCTTCTCGTCGACCAGAAAGCGGGTGAGGTTATGGACACACGTCGGATCCCAGATCAGAACGTCCACATCTTCAGGCCTTTTTATGAAGACGGGGTTGGCCATGCAGCCGTTGCTGCCGACGCCGTAGCCGATAATATATTTGACTTTTCCTTCCCGGAGGAGCTTCCTGGCTTCTTCCTTGAGGTCCTCAATCTTGGCCATTATCTCGTTCTCCTCAGCTTCGTTTGAGGCCCAAGTGGTTTCAGCTCCTTGACAAAATCTTTTATGATCTGGGTATATTTTGTCCCTTCTGCGGCGGAAACCCAGGACATCTGAAATCTTTCCGGTTCAAGGCCGACATACTCCAAGAGCTTCTTGACCATGTTCAGGCGCCTGCGGGCATAAAAATTGCCCTTGATATAGTGACAATCGCCAGGATGACAGCCTGATACGAGCACGCCGTCAGCGCCCCTGTTAAAGGCAGAAAAAATGTACAGGGGGGAGACACTCCCGGAGCACATCACTTGGATGGGGACGACATTCGCGGGATATTCCATCCGGGACACTCCGGCCAAGTCGCTCCCGGCTGAAGAGCACCATTTGCAGAGAAAAGCGACAATCCGGGGTTCGAATTCCTCTGCCATCATTAGCCTCCGAGACAAGCGTTAATCATTTCGTGAACTTGATGCTGGCTGAGATTCTTGACCTGGATGGCCGAACGCAGACACGTGGCTGAACAAGTACCGCAACCTTCGCACAGGACCTCATTGACCTCGACTTTCCCATCCTTTAAAGCGATGGCGTCATACGGACAGACCTGGACACACATCCCGCAGCCCGTGCAGAGATTGGTGAAGACTCTTGCCACAGTCGGGGCATGATACAATCTTTCCTGGGAGAGGATGGTGATGGCCTTGGCGGCGGCGCCACTGGCCTGGGCAACGGCTTCGGGAATGTCCTTGGGCGCTTGGGCCGCTCCGGCCAGGAACAGACCTGCGGTGACGCTTTCGACGGGCCTCAGCTTGGGATGAGCTTCAGCCAGAAATCCGTCCTTGTCCATGGCCAGCTTGAGTTTTTTGGCCAGTTCCTGAGCGCCCTGGGAAGGCCTCATGGCCTGGGCCAGAACGACCATGTCGGCCGCAATCTCGATGTGCTTTCCCGTCAGAGTGTCCACTCCCCAAACCTTGACCTTGCCATTTTCCTCAAAAACTTTGGAGACTTTGCCCCGTAGATAAAGAACGCCGTCTTCCTCAACTGCCCGCTGCACAAATTCCTCGTAGCCTTTTCCCCCGGAGCGGATATCAATGTAAAAAATATACGCCTGACCGTCGTGGACATGGTGTTTGTAGAGCATGGCATGCTTGGCTGTATACATGCAGCAGATTTTCGAGCAGTAGGCGCAATGATTCTCCGGATCGCGTGAGCCTGAGCACTGGATGAAAACAACTTCCTTGGGTTCCTTTTTGTCCGACGGACGGAGGATCTGGCCCTTTGTGGGTCCTGAGGCAGAGCACAGCCTCTCGAATTGGAGTCCATCCAGAACATCCGGAATCTTGCCGAACCCGTATTCGGCCATATTCTCTTTATCGTACAGGTCATACCCTGTGGCCACGATGATTGCCCCGACGTCTTCTTCAATGATCTGAGGCTTCATATCATAATCGATGGCTTTGACGTCGCAGACATCAGCGCACTTTCCACAGGCGATCGGCAGAAGGCCGGGGCAGGCCTTGATGTCGAGCGTGTAGGAAGCCGGGATAGCCTGGGGGAAGGGGATATAGATCGCCCTCCGCCCAGTCAGGCCGAGGTCAAATTCGTTGGGCACAACAATCGGACAGACTTTTGTGCATTCATCGCAGAGGTTACATTTATCTTTGTCCACATAAGTGGGTTTTTTCAGAATCTTGACTTTGAAATTGCCGACGTATCCGCTAATGTCTTGGACTTCGCTATAGGTCATGAGCTTGATCTTAGGATGTTTGGAGACCTCGACCATCTTGGGAGTCAAGATGCATTGCGAACAATCCAGTGTGGGAAACGTTTCGGAGAGCTGGATCATGTGGCCGCCAATCGATGGAGACCTTTCCACAAGAATGACTTCATAACCGCTGTTGGCCAGGTCGAGAGAAGCCTGGATTCCGGCGATCCCGCCTCCAATCACCAATGCCCTTCGGGTGACCGGGACGCTCAGGGCTTCAAGCGATTCGTTGCGGCGGACTTTTTCGACTGTGCTCTTGGTAATCTTAGTGGCTTTTTGAGTGGCTTTGGCTCTATCCTTATGGACCCAGCTGCACTGTTCGCGGATGTTGGCGATCTCGCAGCGGAATGCATTCAGGCCGGCGGCTTTGGAGGCATTGCGGAAGGTCGTTTCATGAAGGTTTGGAGAGCAGCAGGCGACGACTACGTGATCCAGTTTTTTGTCTTTGACCGCCTGGATGATCAAGTTCTGACCAGGGTCAGAACACATATAAACATAGTCTTCCGCGTGGACGACGCCCGCATGCTGAGACAGCTCCTGGGCCACTTTCTTGACATCCACTGTCCCGGCTATGTTAATGCCACAGTGGCAAATGAACACTCCTGTACGTTTCATTTTTTTGCCTTTCGAGTGGAGATTTTTTGGGCTTCTTGAGTCGGCGCCTCCTTCTTGGCCGGGGTCGGTTTGGATTCCTCTTTTTCTTGACCGAGGATCTCAACACCATAGTTAAAGCCTTTTTCGAAGGCGCGGATATTGAGCTCCAAGAATCTCTTGGGCACGAGTCCAGGGAGGGCCTTTTTCATGGCCTCGGGAGTAACGACCTTGGTGATGGCCGTGAAGAACCCGAGCATGACGAGGTTCGCAAAAATGCGATTGCCCATTTCCTCTGCAAACCGGGTGGAGGGGATGCCGTATATTTTGAATTTCGGCCCAACTGATTTGAGTCTCACGAGGTCCGTATCGTAGATCAGGATGCCATCTTCCCGGAGTTCGGGTTCATACTTTTCGTAGGCATCTTGAGACATTGTTACAAGAATCTCCGGCCGGGTGATGTAGGGATAAAGCACACGGTCATCGGAGACGACGACCTGGGAGCTGCAGGCGCTTCCCCGGGCCTCCGGTCCGAAGCTTTGAGTCATGGTCGCGTACTTGTTGTCAAATAGCGAGATGGCCTTTCCGGCAATGAGACCGCAGCGGATAATACCCTGCCCGCCATAGCCTGAAAAACGGATCTCTTTCATGGCTTAACTCCATGAGGGATGTATTTTTCGCCCAAGGTTTTTTGGAGATGAGTGTTCATGCACTCGAGAAAAGTCGGTTTTTCCTGGTCGATGAATTTCCCGACTTTGAATTTTCCCTGAAAGTCGATAGCCAGTGTCCGGGTATCGGCGCCGTGCTGGATGTCGGAGTTTTCGTAGTAGTATTTCATCAGGTTGAGCCCGTCCCCCAGCCTGTTGCGGCGGGCGTAAAGGGTGACGCATGGCGTGATGACTTCAATGAAAGAAAAGCCCTTTTTGCCCAGCGCCTCCTGTATGGACTTGGTGACCCTGCGCAGATGCAAAGCCGTCCAGCGGGCCACATAGGTTGCGCCGCAGGCTTCGGCCAGATAGGGAAGGTTGAAAGGATATTCAAAATTGCCATAAGGCGCCGTGGAAAGATTGGCCAGGATTGGCGTTGTGGCGGCAACCTGACCTCCGGTCATCGCATAGTTAAAGTTGTTAACGCAGATAACCACAATGTCCATGTTTCGCCGGGCGGCATGGATGAAATGGTTCCCGCCGATGCCCACGATATCGCCGTCCCCGCTGAAAACGACAACCTTGAGTTCAGGATTAGCCAGCTTCAGCCCGGTGGCGAAGGGGATCGCCCGGCCGTGAGTGCTGTGGAATGAATCCAGCTTGACATACCCGGCAACCCTTCCCGTGCACCCAATCCCGGAGACCACGGCAACCTTGTCCAAATCGAGCTGACTCTTGCGCAGGGCTTCAGCGAAAGAGCTCACAACCGTTCCGATTCCGCATCCCGGACACCAGATGTGGGGGATCCGGTCCATCCTCAAAAAATTCTCTATTGGGTTCCGTTCTTCGAGCCGGTCTTCTTCCTTCATCGGGCTGCCTCCTTGATGGCCTTGAGAATGTCATCGGGGTCATGGACCCAGCCGCCACAATGGCTGACTCCAAAAGCCGGGGCTTGGCCAAAAGCGCAGCGTTCGACTTCTGTGCGGACTTGACCGAGGTTGAGCTCAGGGACGACGAATGCCTTGACTTTCTTGGCCAGCTCTCTGATCCGTTTCTCCGGGAAAGGCCAGACCGTAATCAGCCGCAATGTCCCCACTTTGAGGCCGGACTTTCTGGCCTCTTGAATGGCCTTGGTCGCGACTCTCGAAGTGATGCCGTAGGATATGACCACGACATCGGCATTGTCGGTTTGAGCTTCTTTGAATTCGACGATTTTGTCGGCATTATGATCGATTTTATCCGCAAGGTGGCGGACGCAGACATCCTGGCACTCTGCATTGATCACAGGGTATCCCCTCTCGTCATGTGTAAGCCCGGTCGTGTGGAAGCGATAGCCGTCGCCGGCTTTGACCATGAAGGGGACCTTATCTTTGTCGGGCCTATAGGGGAGATACTTATCTTTCGGCCCTTCGTACCATTTCCGTTGGACGACTTCTATCTGGTCAGCAGGGGGAATCACGACTTTTTCGTGCATGTGGCCGACGCACTCGTCTGTCATAACAAAAACAGGAACCCGGTAGAGTTCCGAAAGGTTGAAGGCCTTGATAGTGAGGTCAAAACACTCTTGAGGCGAATCGGGGGACAGGGCGATGATCCTGAAATCGCCGTGCGAGCCCCACTTCACCTGCATCATATCACCTTGGCCAACCAGGGTGGGAAGGCCGGTGGACGGACCGCCCCTCTGGACATTGGCGATGACCAGCGGAGTTTCCATCATGCAGGCCAAGCCGATATTCTCCATCATCAAGGAGAACCCCGGTCCGGAGGTGACCGTCATGGCCTTCTGGCCAGCCCAGGAGGCGCCGATTAACGCCGTGATAGACGCGATCTCGTCCTCCATCTGTATAAAAACTCCGCCGACAAAGGGAATCCGCTCGGCAAACCTCTCCGCCGTTTCCGTGGATGGAGTGATCGGGTATCCCGCAAAAAAACGGCAGCCGGCCGCCAGCGCGCCCTCGGCTATGGAAAAATCGCCGTCGAGATAATGGGCTCCGGTCAGGACTCCCTTAGGGTCGGCTTTCACTTTTCTCACCTTCGTCCTCCTCTTTCTTGAGTGTGACAAACAGGGCGAACTCCGGGCAGATCGCTTCGCAGAGCTGGCAATAACAGCATTCCTCTTCTTTGACGATACGGGGCGGATGGTAGCCCTTCTTATTGAATTCTTCGGACAGCTCAAGGACATCTCTGGGACAATACTCCACACAAAACCCGCAGCCTTTGCATCGTTCCTTATTGATATGAATCGAGCCCTTTTTTGCCCTGAGATCGCCAAAGTAAATCATTTTTTCCTCAGATCAAGCCTTTCTGCCCGAGCATCGGCTTGGGATTGACATAATGAAGGTCAAAATGGAGGTCCTTTTCCTCACACCCCAGAGCGATGGCCATGATTTGAGTGAAGTAGAGAATCGGCATAGTCTTGAATTCCGAGTATTTCTGGGCTGTCTCTTTCTGACGGTAATCCAGGTTAAAAGCGCAGAGCGGGCAACTCACGGCGACGACTTCGGCTCCCTGATTCCGGGCGGAAGTCAGGATGCTGAATGTTCTCTCGGCAATAATGTCGGGCTTGTCGACCGTCTGGTAGGCGCCGCAGCACTCTGTCTTGTACGGGAAGTCGATGGCCTTGGCACCCAGGGCAGTCATTAGATTATCGATGATCTGGGGGTTTTCTAGGTCATCAAACCCAATCTCTTTGGGACGCACTAAAAGGCAGCCATAGTAGCTGGCCACCTTGAGGTTTTTCAGCGGTTTTCTGACCTTCTTGGCGATGTTCTCAAACTTGATATCGTCCCGCAAAAGTTCCAGCAGATGACGGACTTTAACATCTCCCTCATAAGAGACTTTTTCCTCGTCCATAAACTTGTGGATTTTTTCCAGGCTTTCGGGGTCGGCCTTGATTCTCTCGTTGACTCTCTTCAGGGTATTGTAGCACATGGCGCAAAGAGTCATCACCCAATCTGTCTGAGCTTCTTTGACGCGGATCAGGTTGCGGATGGAGGCCAGGTGATGTATGAGGTCGTCAGTCGCCAGGGAATAGACGGTCCCGCAGCAGTTCCAGCGTTTGAGCTCCTGGACCTCAACTCCGAGCTCTTTTAAGGAGCATAACGTCGAGCCTTCAAAGTTCTTGGCATTGCTTTTTAAAGTGCAACCTGGGTAATAGCTGACTTTCATCATGATTCCTTAACATGGTTCTATCAAGAAGTAAATTTCCGGAAATTGCTGATTAGGGCGATCGCCGGGACGCTGGCCTTTTCTTCGTCAGTCAGCTTGGGCACTTCGACGTGGTCGCATCTTTTTCGGAGCAGGACTTGCCGGAGAGCTTCCATGACCTCGGCGATTTTTATCCCCTTTGGACAGCGGACGTTACATGTGTAGCAGGATGCGCAGACCCAGATTGATTTGGATTCCAGGAGGTCGTCTTTCAGACCGAGCTGGGCGAAGCGGATGATTTGATTTGGCAGGATGTCCATCTGGGAAACTGCCGGGCAGCCGGCCGAACACTTCCCGCACTGATAACAAACAAGTAGCTTTTGGCCGCTGATCTCTTCGATTTTCTGGACGAAATTGTCTCTAATTTGTTTCTTTGATATGTTGGTTCTCATGTGTTTGGCTCTCTCAAGATTGGGTAGCGAGAAATCTATTTCTTGGAGAAATTTTCATGCCAAAAATGACCTTCCAGTAAAGCATAAATTTGCTGGACTGTCAAGGACAATGCGGGGGGCCAACCTCTGATTTCTGGGGTGATTTTCGGTTAATAAAAAAGACGATATCTTTGATTTTATCTTGAGGAAGTCTTTCCCGGAAATAGTCAGCGCTGATATCCAGAGGATAGTGATCCATATCGACTTCCAGCACTTTCAAATTTTCGACGTTTCTCGGAAAAAGCTTGCGGAGAGGACCCTTTTCGATCGTTTTGTCGGAGGGGCTGATGATGAGGACATAAGGCAAGCTATGAAAGGGGCAAGGCTTGCGGTGTCTCAGGATGATCCTCGCGGTTTCAAAAAAAGTCCTCCCGTCCATATGGCTCGCGACGAGAAAGCCAAAAGAAATCCCCCCAAGGATAAAGCTCTCCAGGTTCAGGCGGTCAAGTCTATTGTGGACATATTTGGCATAGCTATCAATCGAGATTTGAGCCAGGGGATATCTTGGATGAAACCCGGAAGGTCGACAAAATAAACATTGAAATATCCGCTCAGATAATCGATGGGCCCCTTCAAGAATTTCTGGGGCGAAGCAGAAGGAAGATCAGGCAAAAAGAGTTCATAAGAAAAAGATATCTTAAAAGAAGGGGCAGTCCCACAAGGGGGATGAGAACGCTTGACGTTACCAGAGCGCCAAGAAAGGACCCCGCTAGGTCGAGTCCGTAGCCGATTCCGTAATTGCTTTTCTCTTGCAGATAAAGGCGGTTGGAAATAATAAAGAGAGCGCCGCCGAGAAGACCAAAGAAGGCCAGATAAAGAAACGCCAGAACCTCGGGAGGATTCACCTTGAGAGCCAGTTGAAGAAGGGCCAGCAGGACCAAAAATCCGGACTGGGCAATGACAAGATGTCCGAATGATGGGCTCTGAATTCTTGAGCTTGCCAGGCTTCCCAAGAAGAGGCCGAGCATGAAAGAGGTCAGAAGCATGGCGATCCGTCCATAAAGATAGCCGTAAACGGCCTGGAACCAGACGAGAAGGATAATTTCCGCTGCAATCGTGGTCAGGCCCATGACCACAACAGGAGTCAAGAAAAAACTTGCTTTTTTCTTTCTGAGGAATAAGACGAGAAGCAGGAGCACAAAAAGGAAGAGGGGGAAATCCAGAACCCAAAAAAAGGAAACGCCGGACAAAGAACCCAAGATCTTGGAGTCTACGCTCTTGAACTGAGCGCTCCAGAGGATCGAATGGAAAAAGAAGCTAACGGGAACCAGGTCGCGGTTGATTCTGTGTTTTCCTGACGTCAGCATGCTTTCCAAATACGTGACCCTGAGGGGATGAAGGCGAGATGCCAGAAATGACGGAGTGATATAAGTGTTCTTCAAGTGATAGGACTCGATTTTTTGGCCGAGCTGATCCGCGTTAATAGATAGCGGTCGGGAAGAGGCGAGAAAAATATTTCTGTCCCCAGGCACAACTTTCACTTCACGAAAAACGCTAGCCAAGGTAAAATACAGAGAGGAGAGAAACTGTTGAAGGGCGGGGCTAATATAGTTTTCGGCCGATGGGACGGTAAAGGAGAATATTCCGCTCGCGTCGAGTTTTTCTTTAGCTAGGCAAAAGAACTCTCGGGTGTAGAACCGATTGATCTGGGCAGTCGCAGGTTCCGGCAGGATGAGGATGATAAACGCGTATTTTCTTGGTGATTTCTGGAGAAACGTTCTTCCGTCCTGAAAGAACAAATGGACACGCTCGTCGTTTAGAGTGTTCCTTCCCTCGGGGCCCAAGAATCTTCGGGATAAGCGGATCATCTCGGGGTCGAGCTCAACGTAATCAACCTTGACACGCGGATACTTGAGCAGTTCTTTCAAGCTTCCTCCCGCTCCTCCTCCAATAAGCAGAGTCGAGTCCGCCCCAGGATTTTGAAGCAGGGCAAAATGAACGGATTCTTCCGAGGCGGCTGGGTTCGGATACGAATAGGCCTGAAAGCTGTTGCTGTAAAGAGATATTTGTTCCTGAGTTTGGGTGACCTGGAGCTTGCCGTAGCGCGTGTCCTTGGCAGCGATGAGATCGAAGGGCCTCCAGTAGATTTTCTGACTGGGAAAGTCAAAAAGAGCGAATCCGATCAGAAAAACCAGGATCAACCCCAGAAAGAGCCACGGTGGCTTTTTCGTGATGGCGAAGAAAATGAACAGAGCTCCCACCGCTCCGATCATAGAAACGGCCATCCAGGTAGAAAAAAAGGGCAGAAGAAGCCAGTGGACTATAAATCCCGCCGTTGCGGCGCCAAGCGATTCCAATATGTAGACCTGAGCTAGGCGGCCGCCCATGTGGCTGACGTTGAACACAAAAAGGAGTCCCAATGGAAAACTGACCAGAAAACAGAGGCCTATGGAAATGCACAGGATGGAGGTCATCCCGGTAAGTTCGCCGGGAAGCAGACGCAGGACAAACCTGGAAAACCTCACGCCCATGAGCGCAACCGGGAAGAGAACAATGACCAGGCCATAAGTCAGGGACAGATGCTTCGCCTTGAACTTGAAATTCGGAGCCATCAGGCTGCCCAGACCACCCCAAAGGAGCCAAGATGCCAGGACGATTCCGAGAGTCATTTCGTTCCCATAGAAATGGGCGGAAAATTCTCGGAGCAGGAGAATTTGGAATGACGTGGCCAGAAACCCGAGCAAAAACGGAGGAAAGAAGTTGGTCAAGCCCAGATTCCGGGAATAGGGTTGTGGCAGAACTTGCACTTTCCGCCTTTGATGTCAATTTTATTGACTTGGAAGCCGACTCTCTCGATGATCACGTGCTGACAACGGGGGCAGAACGTGTTTTCGGCCTCGTGTCCAGGAACGTTACCGATATAGACGTAGCGAAGCCCTTCAGCTAAGGCGATATCACGCGCCTTCTCTAACGTCGATACAGGAGTGGGGGGGAGATTTTGCACCAGATACATCGGCTGGAAGCGCGAGAAATGGAGCGGGACGTCAGGTCCAATTTCGCTCTTGATCCATTGGCTCATCTGTCGGATTTCTGCGGCTTTGTCGTTCAGCGTAGGGATGACCAAATAGACGAGCTCCAGCCAGACCTTGCTTTGGTGGACTATTTTTATGGCCTCAAGCACAGGCTGCAGTTCTCCCCGAACATAGTTTGCGTAGAAATCCTGTCTGAAGGACTTCAGGTCGATCTTGATCGCATCGACGACTTGGACAAGGTGCAGGAGCGGCTCGCGGTTGATATGCCCGGCTGTGACAACACAACTCCGAATTCCCTTGGCGCGCCCCTCAATAGCCGTATCATACATATACTCAAAAAAAACGATCGGTTCTGTATAAGTGTAGGAAATGCTCGGGCACCTAAAGTTGAGCGCGTTGCTGACAACGTCCTGGGGAGGAAGATCCAGGGGCTTGACCTGTTCGGCCCGCACTTGAGAAATCTGCCAGTTTTGGCAGAATTTGCAGTTGACATTGCAGCCGGCAGTGGCGATGGAAAAAGCCCTCGTGCCGGGGAGGAAATGGAAAAATGGTTTCTTCTCGATCGGGTCGACGTTGGCCGTGCAGGCTTTGCCATAGACTAGGGTATAGTATGTCCCGCCGATGTTTTCTCTCACTCCGCAATATCCTCGCTCTTTGTCCCCGAGCCTGCAATTGCGCGGGCAGAGCTGGCATTCAATCTCCCTGTCGGGGAGCTTTTTATAATAACGCGCTTCCACTCGGGAGAGATCGGCGGAGTCCTTGAAAGCGAACAAGTCTTCGAGAAAAGTTCCCGTGTTTGTACTCAAAAGAAGGCCGGAACCGACCAGGGTTTTAAAAAATTGCCGCCGTTCCATGGTCTGTACCGTCCCGATATGTCTATTATACCTCATCTTCGACGACTTGGATTTGATCAGTTCCGGCCTGCCCGAGTCCCATTTTTTCGGCCGTTAAAAGATAAGTCGGCACTCTGCCGTCATCCTGAAGCGACGGCAATCCCTTCTTGGCCCTCAGTCTTTCGATTGTCCTCCAGCCGACTGAATCTGCGGCGACAGGATCGCGGCTAAATATGAGAACTCCGCACGGTTCGGCCCATTGAGGGTGGAATGAAGGTCCGCGGTGGTACTGAACGATCAGCCCGTCGAGCACAGAGAGCCTGTGTTTCCCTTTGATGAGGTCTGAATCAAAGAGCTCGGCGACAAACGGGTTGCAGTGGGAATCGTGGTATTTATTCGGATTATGGATGGAGCCAAAATAGTTTTTCATTCCGGCCGTCACCCCGGCCAGTCCGTGGTCTTTAAGAATGGCCAGGCTAATTGAGGCGGTCACGAAATTAGTCTGGATTGTGGAGAAAAGACTGCCGATATTGAGATGGGATACGAGCTCGGTATCATATCCCGCGCCGTCCATGTCTGTGCCGAAAACCTTGACGCCATTAGAGGATGAAGAAAGCCGGTAGCCGGCCTCTTTGAGCTCTCTATTGGTGCGATCCCATATAATGATGTTCCGTTCATGAAGACCGCTCTTAATCAGGAGATCGGCCAGGGTCAAAGCGACTTCCGGCCGGGTGGAAATCTTGCGGCCGCCGATCGTATTCACTTTGATGCCGATGCGATCATTCCGGGCGAAGATCTGGCCGCAGCTCTCCTCCGCATTCGGCGATCCGGTAAGGATTTGGAGACCGCGCCGGATCATCTCGGCCAGCTTCAGCCGGTTCAATTCACCAGCGTGATTGATAACCCCTCGTCCTCGAATCGCGGCCACTTTGGATTCGTTCATCCCGATTAAGAAAATTACTCCTCTTTAAGGGACCTGTCAACTCGGCAGGTTTGAAAAAGTGCCACTCATGTAGTAGAGTTATAACAAAGCTTCAGGAGAAAAGGAGGCCCGACATGGCCGCTCGAAAAACGACCTTCGTTATGCTGTGTGCTATGTTCATCCTGCCCTTGGCCTCGACCTTTAGCCAGAATATTGTTCATTCTTCTCTTCAGTCTCTTCTTCCTCAAGTCGCAGGCTGGTCACTCCGAGAAAAACCCCAAACGTTTCTTCCGGCAACGCTGTTTGAATACATCAATGGAGCGGCCGAGGCGTATTTGAGCTATGACTTTAGAGAACTCATCGTGGCTCAATATCAGGACAAAATGTCCAGGCGCTCCCTCACAATTGAAATTTATGATCTGGGGGATGACCGGAATTCCTTCGGCATCTATAGCTCCGAGAGGTATCCGGAGAGTCAATTTATCCCTGTGGGCAATCAGGGCTACCTCGAGGAGGGAACACTGAATTTTATTATCGGAAGCAAGTACGTGAAGCTCCTTTGTTACGACTGCGGAGAGAATTCAGAAAGTGTTTTGAAACAATTTGCCTTGGACGTTGCCACCAGAGTGAAAGAGAGAGGAACTCTGCCACCTCTCTTGGAATATTTTCCGAGAGAAGGATTAGTGGCCAACAGTGAGAAATTTATTCTTCGCAATGTCTTGGGTTTTAGCTTCCTTCATGACGGCTATCTGGCAAGCTATCAAGATGCGGGTCTTGAATTCGACCTTTTTATCATCGCTGGGAATAATGAAGCCGAAGCGACCGAGATGATTAAACAATATCTGTCGGCTCATAAGAAAAACAATAAGTTTTTTGAGGAAATTCCCCTTGGCTATCATATTAAGGACCCCTATGCGCAAAACATCTATATCTCCAGGGCGGGGAAGATTATTTTTGGAGTTTTGAGAATCAAGGACGGTCATGAAGAAACGGGCCTAAAGTATATGCAGGCCTTAGCCCGGCAGGCGGGGAAATCACTTTCCTAATCTTTGACCGGTCCGATTTCCCAAGGGCGACGCTTCTAGGTAGTTCTTGAGTCTCTGGAATTCAGTTTCTAGGCAAAAGAAGGCGCTCCGGGCTTGTTCGATATTCTTTTCGCGTCCAGACATTTCCAAAGCGAAGCAGGCTTTTTTCAATGAAGCGAGGCTGAGGTTGGCGGAGGCACCCTTAAGTCCGTGGCTGAGTTCCTGGATTAGGCTAAAATTCCCCTGTTCTATGGCCTCTCGGAGGAAGGGAATTTTTTCGCGGAATTCTTCAAAATAAATCTTGAGCAACTCTTCAAGAAAAAGCTCGTCTCCACCGATTCTTTCGAGAACCTCGGAAAAATCAATGGGCAGGTCCTGGCTGGAATCAAGATGATTAGACATTTTTCCGTCCTTTGTTAGACATTCCGTGGACTGCGACGCAGTTGCGCCCTTGGCTCTTGGCGATGAGAAGCGCCTCATCAGAGGCTCTGATGAGCTTCTCGGCCGTCGGCTCCGGAACTTCCTCTGAGCAGGCGCATCCTGCCGAAATAGTTATTGGAATTGCATCCAGGTCGGTTTTAATGGCTCTACGGGCGACGGCAAGGCGCAGGCGCTCTCCGATTTTAAATATTTCCGAGGGGGGGCAATTGGGCAGGATGGTGACGATTTCATCACCGCCATAGCGGCCGACTTTATCTGACTTGCGGACTTTTCGTTTAATCCGTGAAACAACCTGAAGAAGAGCGACATCGCCGATATCGTGGCCAAAGATATCGTTGATTTTTTTGAAAAAGTCTACGTCTAACATGATGACCCCCACAGCTTTTTTTTCGCGGCTCGCTCGCTCGAGCTCCTCTCGCAGGAATTTGATAATTTCGCCCCTGTTCCAAAGCTTGGTCAGGCTGTCTCTGCTGGCGAGATCTTTGAGCTGATCCTGGACGAGAATCAGCTTGTCTTCGAGGTTGATAATGCGCTCGCCCGTTCTCAGGCGCGCTCTCAGCTCGAGAAAATTGACCGGCTTGGTCATGTAATCATCGGCTCCGGAGGAGAGGCCGGCGATGATGTCCTGTTTTCGGTCCTTGGCGCTCAGCAGGATGATATAGGTATATTTTTTTCTTCTCCGGCGGCGGATTTTTTTACAGATATCGACGCCATCCATCCCCGGCATCATCCAATCCAGGATGGCCAGGCGCAGATCTTCATCCTTGAGGGCCCCCCAGGCTTCTTCACCGGTTTTAGCCAAGTTGACGTTATAGCCCCAGTTCAGGAGGTTTTTCTCCAAAATCCTGCTGCTGACTGGATCATCTTCGGCGATGAGTATCTTCATCGTTATCTCTTATCAGTTGCCTCCGGTGTCACTCAGCTCCTCGTGGCTTTGGCCTTCGTTATTCATAACCCGGGCGATTGTATCGGCGAGTTGCTTGACGTTCAGCGGCTTGGAAATATACTCGTCCATTCCCGCACGCAGACATTTTTCGCGGTCGCCCTTCATGGCATGCGCGGTCATGGCAATGATTGGGATGTGAAGGCTTGTTTCCTTTTCTTTCTGGCGGATCAGCTGGGTGGCTCTATAACCGTCCATTTTGGGCATTTGGACGTCCATCAGAATGAGTTCAAAGTTCCCCTTCTCCAGAGCCGCCAACGCTTCTTCTCCATTAGTCACTCCCATGACGGAGTGGCCCTGTTTTTCCAGCATATAGATCGCAACTTTTTGATTCACCAAATTGTCTTCCGCGATAAGAATGCGATATGTTTTCGGGCGCGATTGTTTCTGAGAAACGCGAGGCTCGGTGATTTCGGGAGGAGGGACCTCCGCCTCGACGGGTTTGGGCAACGTGGCCGCCAGCCCGAGGACCTCTGCAATCTTATTATTGAGTTCGGCGGGCTTAATGGGTTTGCTGAGATGGGCCGAGATGCCGACTTTCAGCCAGGGTGTCGCGTCAATGCGACTGCTCGTTGTGCCCATCATCACGATGATGGCTTTGGCAATGTCTGGATTATTCTTGATGTAATCGAGGATGATGAAGCTGTCATGGCCGGGGAGATTTGCATCCAAAAGAACAAGAGGAAAAGGCTTTTTCTTCTCCTTGGCTTCATCAAGCAGGACAGTCGCTTCGTAGGCGCTCTCGGCTTCTTTCACTTTGGCACCCCAGCCGGTTGTGAGATCCTTGAGGATGCGGCGGCAGCTCGCGTTATCTTCGACTAAGAGAAGAGGCAGATTCATAAAGATCAGTTTAGGCTTTGAAATCTTCCTTTCATCAGAGCCCTGGAGCATCCCAAAGCGAGCGGTGAAGTGGAATTTGCTGCCCTTCCCGACCGTGCTTTCCACCCAGATTTTGCCACCGAGAAGGTCGACCAACTGCGAGGAAATCGCCAGGCCAAGGCCAGTGCCACCGTATTTCCGGGTCATGGAGGTGTCGGCCTGGGCAAAGACATCAAAAATGACCTTCTGCTTCTCTTCAGGAATGCCGATTCCTGTGTCGGCGATGGTAAAATGGAGGACAACGTCTTTTCCCGACCGGGTGGATTCATTGACCATAACAACCACATCGCCTTTTTCCGTGAATTTAATGGCGTTGCCGACAAGGTTGACCAGGATCTGACGGAGTCGGCCCGGATCGCCGACGAGGTCGAAATCAAGGTTCGGGGAAATCTCACAGGCCAAGTCGAGCTTGCTTCGATGGGCCTGGACAGAGAGCGGGGCCAGGGTTTCAAAAATGAGGTCTTCCAGGCTGAAAACGGTTGATTCTAGCTCGAGCTTCTTGGCTTCAATCTTGGAAAAGTCAAGAATGTCATTAATCAAACTCAAGAGGGACTCTGCCGAGGATTTGATTCCCCCCAGATACTCTTTTTGCTCAGGAGTCAGCTGGGTATCAAGGGCCAGCTCGGTCATGCCCAAAATGCCGTTCATCGGGGTACGGATTTCATGGCTGATATTCGCTAAGAACTCACTTTTAACCCTGCTGGCGGTGAGCGCCTCCTTGCGCGCCCGGACAAGTTCGGAAACATCCACAAGGTTGAGGATCAGACCTTCATATTGACCATTGCTATGGATGGGTTTGATCCTGAAAATGACTTCTTTTTCGCCCAAAGTCCTTTGAATTTCGACGGGCGGAGCCCCCGACTCTTTCTTGAAGATGTCGACATATTTTTTCAGATCTTCCTCTGGCTTTCCAGCGGGGAGGTCCCAAAGAGTCTTGCCCAGGAGCTCCGGCTTGTTCTTCCCCAAGAGCCTGAGAAAGTAATCATTAATTTCGATGATCCTATCATTCCGGTCTGCGAAAACGACCCCTTCGTCAATACCAGTGATAATGGCAGAGAGCTTGGCCGTCTCTCTGTGAATCGCCGCTTCGGCTCTCTTGCGATTCAGGGCTTCGACGAAGGCTGTCGCCAGAGCTTCCATGGCCTTTTCATCATCCCTATCGTAGCCCAATTCTTTGTTGGCCAGAACGATAACCCCGATGACGTTGCCGGCATGTTTTAGGGGAACGCAGAGCAAGGTTTGGAGAGCCGGATGCCCGGGCGGAAACCCAACCCGGCTCGGGTGAGAACTTGGAGTGTTGATGATCTGGGTTTCGCTACATTTGATAGCCTCACTCCATAATCCTCGGATCGTCATGTTTTTAAGAAGCACGGGCGCGTTTGACTTGGGGATTGTGCAGGCATCCCAGGCGGGGGGGCTCATAGAGATCACATCGAGGTTGTTCTGGCTATTGATCTCACCGATGAATCCGTAATCGCTCCCCGTGAGTTCTTCAGCCAGGCAGAGGCAAAGCTCGGCTAAATCAGCGTCGGTTTCTTTTGTAAATACCTTTTGTAATAGCCTGTTGATGCTGTCCAGAAGAAGGTTCTGTCTGAGGATTTGGGTTTCTGTGCGTTTTCTTTCTGTGATATCCTTGTCCATGCCGCGGTAGCCAACAAGCTCGCTGCTGTCATTGAATATTGGCAAGGCGTTTGTCAAAAGGCAGACCAATCTCCCGTCCCGGGTGAGGTTCCAGTTTTCCAAGTCGACAATCGGCTTTTTTGCGGCTGCGACTTCCTGAAAGAGATTCCGGACGCGCTCCGCCTCTGTTTTGGGCATCAGGTCGAACGGTGGCTTGCCGAGGATTTCTTCGGGCTCGTACCCGAGGATCTGCTTGACTCTGCCAGAAGCAAAGATATACCTCCAGTTCTTGTCTGTTTCCCAGATCCAGTCGGCTGAGCTGAGGGCAATATCCTGAAATCTCTTCTCTGATTGCTTGAGGTTTTCCAGGATTTTGTTCTGCTCGGAAATATCTCTGTAGATGCCAAAGATGGCCTGCAGCTTTCCGTCTTTGATGATCGGAGAGGCGATCACCGAAACATGAAGGAAACTGCCGTCTTTCCTTCGGCGGAGGGTTTCAAAAGACGCTTTTTCTCCGTGGGCGACGCGCTGAGTTATGGAAACCGCTGTATTCAGGTCGTTCCGGGGAGCGATGAGGCTGTCGATGTCTCGGCCGATAATTTCGTCATTTTCGAACCCAAACATTTTTTTGAATTCACTGTTCACTCTGAGGACATGGCCTTCTCTGTCTGCAATGATAATGCCTTCCTGAGCGTCCTCGAACAGTTTTTCAAAATAGGCCGTTTCTATCTGGACCTGGGGAAGACCCAGGACAGTTTTCTTAGGTGTCCTTTCTCGGGCTGCTGGCTCGCTCTGATAGAGGTTATCCTCCTCTTCCAGAGCATACTCATCAGGAATAGGCATTTCTCGGCCTCTCTTTTAGAATAGAGACGGTTTGATTCTAGCCGTTGCCCGAGTCTGGTCAATCGCCCCTTTAGGTGAAAAATGGGGTGAATTTTGGACCGGGAGAGTCACCGGCAGCGGTGAAGAAAGGTCTGAGGGGAAGGGGAGAAGGAAGAGGTGTATTTCACCTGTTTCGGTTCAATATTTTAGGGAGAACATGTATAATATGGAGCCTCATGGAAAACAATAAAATTGTGACAATCACTTCGGCAGTGGTTCTTGTGGTTGTCTTAGGTGTTATACTGCGGCTGGCCAAGCCAGTTTTTTTCCCGTTTTTCCTGGCCATTCTGTTCTATTTCATTCTCTCCCCAGCTCTGGACTTCCTGACTCGATTGAAGATTCCTCGAGGTCTCGCCCTCATTTTTATCATTGTGGTCGCTTTCCTGATCCTTTACCTTCTTGGCATCCTCATCTATACCAGCGGCAAAGGTTTTGCCAACTCGTTGCCCCAGTACAGCGATAAATTGAATGAATACCTTCAATCGGTGAGAGAGAAACTCAGGCTGACCGAGCAGAATTGGGACCCCTGGGCTTGGAGCAAGAATATCAATCCGCAAAAATTGGCCTCTTTGGTCCTGGCTTCCCTAGATAAGGTTTTTTCATTTTTTTCCACATTCGCCCTGATTTTTGTCTTTTTAGTGTTTATGCTGGCGGGACGAGGCAAACTCCGGATCAAAGTCGACAAATCATTTTCTCCTACCCGTGCCAAGAAGGTTAATCAGATCATCGACAACATTGACAATCAAGTCCAGAAGTATCTGATTATTAAAACCGCCGTGAGCCTCATTTCGGGGGTCATTACAACAGCCGTCCTGGCTATCTTTGGCGTCGATTACGCAATCGTCCTTGGCTTTCTGGCGTTTATCCTCAACTATATTCCCAGTCTGGGATCCATTGTGGCGCTATTCTTATGTGTTGTGGCTGCGGCCGTCCAATTGAGCAGCCTCTGGGCGGCTCTGTGGATTTTCCTGATTCTTCTGGTGCTCGATGTCATTGTCGGCAATGTTTTGGAGCCAAAGATGATGGGACAAGGGTTGGGATTGAGTCCGCTGTTGGTCCTTCTTTCTCTCATTTTCTGGGGCTGGCTGTGGGGGATCCCCGGGATGATATTGGCTGTTCCCATTATGGCCGTGATCAAGATCATATGCAGCAATATTCCCGCTCTTCAGCCCATTGCCGAAATGATGAGCGGTTGAGCCGGAGAAGCTCAGGTGGGGCTGATAATTCTTTTTTGCTCAGAGGCGTCCTTAATTTTAGCGAAGCGCCGGTTGAGGTCCTCGATGTAATTCCTGCCCTCGAGATTTTTCTTGGCGAGATATTTCACAGCCACAATGACATTATCCAGGCATTTTAGCTTTTCGTCTTTTTGGTATGTCTCCAGATCCTGGGGAAGGACAATTTTCCTTTGATAGCGACATTGCTCAATATTCTTGAAGATCGCCTCGCCCACTTCATTTCGAGGTTTGCCGCTTTCTTCCGAGAGAACAAGCGCTGACTTTCCTTTCTCCATTTTTTCCTTGGCGTATTCGAGGGCAAGAATTGCGTTTCTATCGGCGAAGGCCGGGTCCCTTTCTCCGTATTCCTTGAGGGGAGCTTCAATATTCAAGGTCAGCCAATTGAGCCGTTCATCCCGGAGGATTTCTGCGGAGAAGGCGGGCCTTTTCTCAATGACCTTCTGTTCTTGATAGGGCTTGTGTTTGATCAGAAAGGAACAGTCGGTGGGACAATGGATTTTCTTCTCCCTCAGGATGCCGCAGCAGAGCGGACAGAGGTCGTTACCCAGAGCGGGGCAGCGCCTTTTTGCTTTTCTCTCTCGGCACCGGGAGCATTTATCCATATCTTTTCCCTTTCAACAAGTCAGGTGGAATGCCCCGGCTGTTTTTTTCTGGGAAATGAGCTGATTAAAGACCTGCACTGCCTTGGGGGTCTTTTCGATATGAAGGACAAGACCTTTTGCGCGGGCCGCGGCAAGAACATCTGGCTCGACTTTCATCAAGCCAAAAAATCCCGTCCCGATGACAAGGGCTTCAATGTCTTCTTTGAGGACGTCTTCAAGGTCCATCAGGCAGAGCTTGTGGCCCTCTTTGCGCCACCAGGTCGATTGAATCCTCTGCGGGAAAATGACCACGTCTGCAGAGTACTCTTGCCCATCAATCACCATAGCGCCGAAGGTATAGCCTTGGATCATTTTTTCACGACAAAAATTTCGCCAGTCAGGGCTTTCATTTTCTTCCCGAGCAACCCCTTTAGAGCAATCTGTGCGGCCTTCTGCTCGGCACTCTTTTTGGAGAGGCCCTTGGCCTTGGCCAGAGAATGTTGTCCGAGACAAACCTCTACGAAAAAGGTTCTTTTGTGGTCCGGTCCGACTGAAGTCAACGTCTTGTAAACGGGCGCAGGAAGGTTTTCCTTTTGAAAATGTTCCTGGAGGGCGGATTTATAATTGTTGATCAGGAATTTGCGGCTATCCACTTTTTTATAGGATTTATCGAGGAGAGGGAGGAGCAGGCTCCTGGCGCGGTCATAACCTTGATCCAAATAGACCGCGGCCAGAAGGGCCTCTAGGGCTCCAGCCAGAATGGTCCTCTTCTTTCGGCCGCCGCTTTTTTCCTCTCCCTTTCCTAAGAGGATGTATCGATCGAGCTTGATTTTCTTGGCCAACTGGGAAAGAGATAAGGTGCTGGCCGCCGCCGCTTTGTACTTGGAGAGCTCGCCTTCAGCAGCAGTGGGGCAAGCGGCGCAGAAAAAGTCGGCCAGCACGAGCCCGACGACCGAATCGCCGAGGAATTCCAAGACTTCATTGTCTCTCAATCCTTGGGCCTGATTTTCGTAGGCATAGGAGCTGTGGGTTAAGGCGCGGAACAGCAGGTCTTTGTTCCGAAAATGAACACCGATGCCAGCCTCAAGTTGAGCAGAGTTTCGACGCATGTTTCCGGGACTTAAGACCAAGGATCCACGATTTTTCCGTTAACGATGATCATCGTGGGAGCCCCTTTGAGTTTCCAGCCGTGAAAGGGATTGTTGTGGCTCTTGGAGAAAAACCGGTGGACGTCCACCACAATTTCTTTATGGAGGTTGAGGATCGTCAGGTCGGCATCCGCACCAGGGGCAATGCGGCCTTTGTCCTTGAGGCCGAGAATCTGGGCGGGCCGGGTTGAGAACATTTCGATGAACCGCGCCAGCGAAATGATGTTTTTGTTGACGAATTTATCCAGAAGCAAAGACACTGCCGTTTCGAGCCCGTCGATTCCGCACGGCGCCCTGTCGAACTCGACGTCCTTTTCCTCCGCTGTGTGGGGCGCGTGGTCGGTCGCAAAAACATCGACCACGCCTTCCTTGACGGCGTCAAGAAGGGCCTGAACATCGTCTTGTCCCCGCAAAGGAGGATTGACCTTGAGATTGGTGTTATAGCTCTCGAGAGCTGAGTCCGTGAGGATCAAATGATGTGGCGTCACCTCGGCCGTGACCTTGACTTTCCTTTTTTTGGCTTCGCGAACGAAATAGACGCCGCCGGAAGTGCTAAGGTGCGCAATATGGATGCGGGCGTTCGCCGCTTCAGCCAGGATAATATCCCGTGCGACCATAATATCCTCGGCCGAGGCGGGGATGCCTTTGAGCCCGAAGAGGTGTGAGGAGAAGCCCTCATGCATGAGTCCGTCGCGGCTGAGGCTCAAGTCTTCGCAATGATCAATGATGGGCGCCTGGAGAAAATTTGAATACTCGAGAGCCCGTCTCATCACCAGGCTGTTCTGAACGCATGTCCCGTTGTCAGAGAAGGCCACGGCGCCGGCGCTAATAAGATCTGCCATATCCGTAAGTTCCTCCCCTTTGAGGCCCTTGGTTATGGCAGCAATGGGGAAGATGTTTACCCGGGACCTCCTGCTGGCTTCAGAAAGGATATATTCTGTCACTCCGCGGTTATCATTGGCGGGATGGGTGTTGGGCATAGCACAGAGAGAGGTGAACCCTCCGCTGGCCGCGGCCAGCGAAGCTGTATGGATGTCTTCTTTATCTTCCTGGCCGGGCTCTCTGAGATGAGTATGCATATCGATGAAACCGGGAGCCACGACTAGCCTTGAGGCATCGATGACCTGGGCGTTTTCGGACTCGATCTTCGCTTTGAGATCGACGATCTTGCCCTTATCGATAAGAATGTCCATAGTTTCATCTGTCCCGGAAGAGGGGTCAACGACTCTTCCGTTCTTAATCAGCAGTCTCACGCTCTTTTCCTCCTAAAAGAAGATAGAGGACAGCCATCCGGATCGAAATCCCGTTTTCGACCTGTTTCAGGATAACTGATTTTATCGAATCGGCCATTTCTGAGGAGATTTCGACTCCGCGGTTGATCGGGCCGGGATGCATAATAATGGCATCTTTGTTGGCGAGATTGTATCTTTTTTCTGTCAGGCAATAGAGGTTTCTGTATTCTCGAATGGACGGGAAGAAGTTGGCGTCCTGTCTTTCCTTTTGGATGCGAAGCATCATAATTACGTCCGCCCCTTCCAGGGCTCTGTCGAGGTCGTAAGAGATTTGCGTGCCGAAATTCTTGAACTCTTCTGGAAGAAGGGGAGGCGGACCGACAAGAATCACCTGAGCTCCCACTTTCTGAAGCAGAAAGATGTTCGAACGGGCCACCCTGCTGTGGAGGATATCTCCAACAATCACAACCCGGAGGTTCTTGAAGTTTTTTTTCTGTTGCCGGATGGTGAAAGCATCGAGCAGGGCTTGGGTGGGATGCTCGTGCGAGCCGTCGCCGGCGTTAATGACGTGAGACCGGCAGAATGTCGAAACGAAATAAGGGGCGCCGGAACACGAGTGCCTGATTATGAGAGCGTCGGGGTTCATGGCCTCAAGGTTGAGAACCGTGTCTTTCAATGTCTCTCCCTTGACGACGCTGCTCGTTTGCTGGCTGAAGTTGATGATATCAGCGCTCAGCCGTTTGGCGGCGAGCTCAAAGGAGCTGCGGGTCCTCGTGCTCGGCTCAAAAAACAGGTTGACGACAGTCTTGCCCCTTAAAGTCGGGACTTTCTTGACCTCTCGGGTTGAAATTTCGGCCAGGGATTCAGCCGTGTCCAAAATTGCCATAATATCCGAGACATCGAGGTTTTGGATGCTCAGGAGATGTCTCTGCTTAAATTCCAGCATGCGTTTCCTATTCGAGCTTGGCGGGCTCGGTGATGAGGACCTCATCCGTCTCATCGATTTCTATAAGCCTGACTTGGACAATCTCCCGTCTGGACGTGGGAAGGACTTTTCCTGTATAGTCCGCGCGAATCGGCAGCTCGCGGTGTCCACGGTCGATGAGCACAAGAAGCTGGATGCTCTGCGGCCGTCCCAGGTCAAAAAGGCTGTCCATGGCCGCCCTGATCGTCCGGCCGGTGAAGAGGACATCGTCAACAAGAAGAACATCCTTTTTGGAGATGGGAAAATCAATTTCAGTTTTTTGGACCATGTGCTGGGTTTCCAGCTCGGCGAAATCGTCCCGGTAGAGCGTGATGTCCAGAACTCCCACGGGAACTTCGATTTTTTCCAGCTCCTTGATCAGCTGGGAAATGCGCTTGCCTAAATAAATTCCCCGTGTTCTTATGCCCACGATCACAAGGTTTTTCAGGTTGCGGTTCCGCTCCAGGATCTCGGTGGTCATCCGGTCAAGGGATCTTTTAATTTTGCCAGCGTCCATCACCCTGGCTTTGATTTTTTCTTCCATGAGCCAACTCCTCGAGTTTTAACGGGTCCCTCAAGAAAATGCACTATCCGCGGGAAAAAGTCAATCTTTTCCGTGAGCAAAGAACTCTTCGGCTGCAGCGATATCTCGACGGATCTGTTTTACTAAAACCTGCGCGGTGCGGAATTTCCGTTCATCCCTCAGCTTTTTTAAGAAGCGCAGCCGGATCTTTTTTCGGTAGGCGTTGAGTTGGAAATCGAAAAGGAAGGATTCAATCTCAAGCGTGTGGCCTCCGAACGTGGGACGGGTTCCGATATTAGTCACAGAAGGATATTTCGAGCGGCTGATTTGGGCCTCGGTGAGAAAAACGCCTGCGGGTTTGATTTCGTTGCTGGTCTGAATGTTGGCTGTGGGGAATCCAAGAGATGTTCCTCTCGAAGCCCCTTTAACGACCGTTCCCTCGATTTCGTAAGGCCGGCCTAAAAGAGCATTAGCAGTTTCAACTTGGCCCTGAAACAGGAGGCGCCGGATGACGCTGCTGCTGATTACCTGGCCGCGATAGAGCACAGCTGGGATCGGGTCGATAGAAAATCCGAACTTCAGCCCTAATCGCCGAAGGTCGGCGACGGTGCCGGATCTCGCCCGGCCGAATCGGAAATTCTCCCCGACGATGACCGCCTCGGCACGAAGATACCGGATAATGATTTGCTGAACAAACTCTTCGCCTGAAAGGCTCGAGAACCTCCGGTCGAAAGGTGTGACAATAACAGCCTGGACACCAAGGGCCTGCATTTGAGCCAATCTCTGCGCTAGAGTTTGAATCATGGCGACGCGGCTTCGGCCGAGAACCCGCTCCGGATGAGGAGAGAATGTCAGGACAAGAGGACAAAGCTGCCTTGACTCGGCTTTTCTGACAAGGGACCGCAGGATCTTCTGATGCCCGAGATGAACGCCGTCGAAATTGCCGATTGCCACTGCCGCAGGCTGGGTTGGAGGCCGCCAGCGACTGAGTCCTTTAAAGACCTGCATGGGTTCAGTATTTAATGATTTTGGCCTTCTCCAAGTAATGGATTTTCAGTTGTTCGAGGCATGATTGGAGGAATTTCTCCTCATCAGGATTGAGATTTCCCTTGGTTCTGTCCTTGAGAAGGTCAAGGATATCGATCAGGCGGCGGGCCAATTCTATGTTCTCTTCTCCCTTGGGCTGAGTCGGGTCTTCCAGGATACCCATCTTGAACAGAGCCTGGGTATAGAACGGGAAGACGATGGAGCTGAAATCGAGAGGCGGCAAGAACTCTTGAGGTTCTTTGTCTGAAGAGTCTTTTTCCGACATGATTAACCTCTAAGCAGTTTGGGCCGATTTTTTTCTCAGGACAAGGCTGGCTTTAATAAACTCGTCCAGGTCCCCATCCAAAACTTTATCGACATCCCCGGTCTCCACCTTGGTCCGCAAGTCTTTGATCATGCGGTAGGGGTGGAGCACATAAGACCGGATTTGATTGCCCCAGGCGATGTCCGACTTGGATTCCTCCATTTTTTCGAACTTCTCAAGCTGTTTTTTCTTCTCCCTCTCATAGAGCCGGGCCTTGAGGACCTTCAGTGCCGCCGCTTTGTTCTTGTGCTGAGACCTCTCGCTTTGGCACTGGACAACTATACCGCTGGGGATATGAGTAATGCGGACGGCCGAATCAGTGACATTGACGTGCTGGCCGCCCCGGCCGGAGGACCGGTACGTGTCTATTCGCAAGTCCTCGGGATTGATGTCGATGGCAATGTCGTCCTCAACTTCAGGAAAAACGAACACGGCGGCAAAGGAGGTGTGGCGTCTTTTATTGGCGTCAAAAGGCGAGATCCGGACAAGGCGGTGAACCCCGGATTCCTGGCTCAGGTTGCCGTAAGCATAGTCGCCTTCCATGCGGACAGTGGCGCTTTTGATTCCGGCCTCCTCGCCGGGCATGATATCGAGGACTTCAGCCTTGTAGCCGATGCGTTCGGCGTAGCGAAGGTACATTCTGAGGAGAATTTGAGCCCAATCCTGTGACTCGGTCCCCCCGGCGCCGGGATGAATCGTCAGGATCGCGTCTGTCTCTTATACACATCTGACGCTG
>CAZLFV010000006.1:0-58225 GCA_964558915.1 uncultured Eubacteriales bacterium
ACTATGCTGTAAGCAACTCCGTTTCTGTGATATTGAGGCGGGAGCCTAGAAAGGGTGACGCCGCTGGGGGGCCCCCCGACCACCGAAGCGTTTGATGCCTCCGGAATGTCTGTTTGCGTGATCAACAGAATGGGCCGCGAGGATGTCGGGGGGAAGCCGCGGCAGGACCCTATTCCAGAACAAAATGATCACAGAAACGGAGCTGCTTACAGCAATGTTTCTAACGAAAACAGCCAGCACGAGGTCTTCAGGGCTCCTGGCTGCATTCGTGAGGCGTTTGCCCAGCTATTCGTTCAACGCATGAAGCGCCATTCCCTTAACCTTCAGCGCCGCCTCCATCAGGGCTTCAGATAAAGTGGGATGGACATGAATCGTGGAAGAGACGTCCCTCACTGTCAAACCGTGTTTGACGGCCAGAGTCATTTCGGCGATGAGCTCGCTGGCCTGAGGAGCGAGAATGTGGGCACCAATGACGCGGTCATCCGCAGAGGCGATGAGCTTGACCATGCCCTCTGGGCTTTCCAGAGCCACAGCCCGTCCATTGGCCTGAAGAGAAAAAACGCCGACGCAGGTTTGAATTCCCCGGGCCTGAGCCTCCTCCTCTGTCAGCCCCACCGACGCGAATTCGGGTTCGGTGAATACCGCCATGGGCACAGCCTGATAATCCATCTCTTGGAGAGCCCCGGCAGCGTTCTCAGCCGCAATAATGCCTTCATGTTCGGCTTTGTGCGCCAACAGCTTTCCGCCGATGAGGTCTCCGATCGCGGAGATTCCGGGGATTCTCGTCTCCAGGCGAGGATTCACCTGGACAAATCCTGCCCGATCGAGCAAGTCCCCATACTCGTTGGCCAGGACCTCTGAATTTGGCTTTCTGCCAGCAGCCAGAAGGACTCTCTCGGCACTATATTCAAAACCAGAGTTGGTCCTGAGATTCGTACCCTTGAGTTTAACCCTTCCCCGTTCCCGCACAGCGTCCTCGATCCGCACCTCTGTGAATATCTTGAGCCCCTGCTTCTTCAGCATTCGTTCCAGACGCGCAGCCATATGTCTGTCCATTTCCGGAAGAATGGCCGGCATGATCTCCAGCACGGTCACTTCTGCTCCCGCCCTCGAAAAAATCGCGCCGATTTCGAGTCCGATTGCTCCCGCGCCAACAACAATCATCGTCCGGGGGATTTCCTCGAGGTCCAAAGCCTCGCGGTGAGTTATGACCTCTTCTCCATTCGGTTTCAAGAAAGGGAGGTCGGAAGAGCGGCTTCCCATGGCCAGGATGATGTTTTTCGCTTCTAGCGTTTTTTCTTTGCCGGGCCCGATCCAAAGGACTTTCCTGTCTCCTCTGAGCTCACCTCTGCCTTTGAGGACCTCGACTCCGTTTCGCTCCAGAAGGAATTCCGTCCCCTTGACTAGCCGGTCCACCACGTTCTTCTTGTCCTCTTGAACTCGCTTCCAGTTGAGCCGTGCGGTTTCGGAACAGCCGTTAATTCCCCGGCTTCGCTTCAACTGGGAAAACATCTGCGTCTGGTGAAGAAGGAACTTGGTGGGAATACAGCCATAGTTCATGCACGTCCCGCCGATCCGGTCCTCCTCGATGAGCGTCACTTTTTTTTTGAGCTGGGCTGCCCTCAGCGCAGCGACATATCCGCCCGGCCCTCCGCCGATAATGACCAGGTCTCGTTCCTCCAGCATGGCTCCCTCCTTCACAAGAAATACTTGCCTTCTAAGAGCTTTTTTGACAAGGGCTCATTATAGTTGCTTTTCCTGGATATTTAAAGCTGCCGGAACGCCATACGGCCTTAGTCATAGAAATTCTTGACAGCGTCAGCTAAAAATGGGAAATATATGAAGACGTTTTGCGGGAGAGAAGAACGCTGAGGGACGACGCGCGGAAGAAAATTCTAACTCTCCCGATGTATCCGTGGCCGCTTCCTTGCTCTTTCTTATTTGGAGGCCGGTTCCTTTTCGCTCAATATTCTGAAATCCTTCTGGGACAGACGCGGGACCGGAATGTGCGCTACGAAGCGCCACCGAGATCATTGCGCCGCGCCTGTCTCTGCTGGGGATTCTCGGATGAATTCTAAATATCTTGCCAAATCGATTGGTCTACTATTATTTTGGGTGGCCGGGGCGCTTCAGCCTCCGGCGCTTCCCGGCTATGAGCTCTTTATCTACCGGCGTTTTGAACAGAAATCTCTGCTTGGCCCGGACAAAAAAGTCATAATTCAGGGAGAATTCTTCGGCCAGTTGCAGCTCCCGTCCACTTACCCCAGCTACAATGACCTCAGTGGGGCAGAAGACCGCTGGAACTTCGGGTTCCGCGGCGTCATTTTCTTGACGGGCACCACCGCTTTAGATTTCCAGCTGGTCACGCACGACGACGGCAGGCAAAGGACAAAATTCGACTGGCATTTCTCGGTCCATCAGAGGATCTTTGAGCACCTGAGGCTGATTCTCGGACACGATTCTGACCACGACTCCGAACACACTAGCTCCCTGAATGGAAAGCCATACTATACAAACCGGAACTACATCGGGTTCAGCCTGCCTTTTCAAGGCAAGAACTATGTCATCGAGCCTTTTGCCTGGTTCTTCCATCATACCAACCAGCGAACTTATCTCGACCTTTCCGGAGGGAAGGTCAGGCAGGAATATGGGTTGCGCATCGGCGCTCAGGTGGGAAAAAACTCCACGGCGAGCTTGCAGGTCATTGCCCAGTCTGACGTTTTGTTCAATATAGGAAAGGCCCTGATCGCCGACTTGATTCTCCGGTTCAACCTGACCGACTGGCTCCAGCTCGCCGCGGGAGCAGGCACCTGGGCGGACCTGGGCATCTCCCCCCTGGGAATGAAGCGATCTTACTCGAAATTGACCTGGGGGATGGCCATTCTTTTTTGAGAAAGGAGAGAAAATGCTCGAAGTCTGGGAAAAGATCGTTTTTTCTCTCGTCATCCTGGCGACTTTTCTGGGTTTTGCTTTTCCGATTTACTTGCGCTACCGGATCATCCGCAAAGGCCGGCCGGAGATGCGTTTCGCCGGCCTGGCCCGAAGGGTTGGAGACACCCTGTCCAAGGTCCTGTTTCAGAAATGCACCCTCAAAAACGAGCGCATTTTCACCGGACTCGCGCATGTCTTCATTTTCTACGGCGCCCTGACGTTTGATACCATGACGATCAACCACACCCTGGAAGGCTACTTCGACAACTTCTATCTCTTCGGAGAGACAGGGTTCGGGCTCTTCTTCTCACTCATTGTAGATATCTTTGCGCTGCTCGTTCTGGCCGGGATTCTCTTCTTCATTGTCCGCCGGTTCATCATCCGGCCGAAGGCCTATCAAACAACGCTCCTCGATTCCGGGGTGATCTATTTTTTCGTCATCGCCGTCACATTGAGCTACCTCTACTTTGAGGTGTTCGCCATCGCCCGGCATCCTGAAACCGCCCGGCTGTCCTTCCTGGGCAATTATCTTGCCACGAGCGTCCGGAGCCTGGGGCTGAGCCCGGATGTCATCAGCGGCCATTTCCGCTTTTCCTGGTGGCTGCACATTGTGCTGGTCTTCGGGTTTATCGTCTATGTCCCCCACTCCAAATACCTGCACATGTTCACCGGGCCGATCAGCGTGTTTTTCCGGTCGGAACGGCCGAGCGGAGAAATCCAGCCGCTGGATATTGAGAAGTCTGAGGTTTTCGGAGTCGAAAAGGCGAGCGACCTCTCCTGGAAAGACCTTCTTGACGCCTTCGCCTGCATGGAATGCGGCCGCTGTCAGGATGTTTGCCCGGCCTTCGCCAGCGGCAAGCCGCTTTCTCCGAAAATGATCGTCTTCAACCTTGAACAGCACCTCCTTGCTGCGAAACAAAAACTGCTTCAGGGCAAGCGGGAAGACTTGCCCTCGCTTCTTCCTGGTGTCTACAGTGAAGGAGAGATCTGGACATGCACGACCTGCGGGTCCTGTCAGCATGTCTGCCCGGTCGAGATTGAGCACATCCGCAAAATCGTCGGCATCCGTCAAAGCGAAGTCCTGATGCAGAGCAAGTTCCCGCGGGAGCTGAACGCCTTTTTCCGCAATATCGAAACAAACGCTAACCCCTGGGGGATTGGGTTCGCCAAGAGAGCAGATTGGGCCGCTTCTCTTGGAGTCCCCTTGATGGCCGACCGGAAATCCGCAGAATATCTCCTCTGGGTGGGATGTGCCGGTTCCTATGACGAGGAGGGCACAAAAATCGCGGCAGCGATGGTCTCTCTGCTCAAGAAATCAGGGGTGGATTTTGCCATCCTGGGGACGGAAGAAAAATGCTGCGGCGACGCAGCCCGGAGGCTGGGCCAGGAATACCTGTTCCAGACGCTGGCTGCCGAAAACTTGAGCCTGTTCCTCAAATACAACATCAAAAAAATCATCACGTTCTGCCCGCATGGATTTAATACTTTCAAGAACGAATATCCCGGGGTTCTCGGGGTCCTGTCTTCACTGTCTCGAACCGACCGAGCCGCTCTATCCAAGATTGAAGTTGTACCGCACGTTGTACTCCTCGACTGGCTAGTCAGACAGGGTCGGCTCCCCATCAAACCCCGCCTGCCTGCCAGGTTGACTTATCATGATTCCTGCTATCTCGGCCGGCACAATCGCATTCTCGACGAGCCGCGGGACATCCTGTCATGCCTTTCTCCGGAAAAATTCACCGAGCTCGGCCGCAGCCGCGAGCACAGCTTTTGCTGCGGAGCCGGAGGAGGCCTGATGTGGACCGAGGAGAGCCTGGGTCAGCGCATCAATCATCTGCGGACGGACGAGGTCATCAAATCGGGAGCAAAGATCGCCGCGACGTCCTGTCCGTTCTGCTTGAACATGCTCAAGGACGGTCTTAAAGACAGGGAAAAAACTGAAATTGCGGTCAAGGATATCGCCCAGCTTCTGGCCGAATCGCTGGAAGGATAGAATCCCCTGGCGCCGAGCGAGCCAGGGCAAAACGGCTACTTCAGGATTTCCTGGAAAGCGGCCGTGGCTCTGGCCACATCCTCATCGTCAATGTCCTTATGGGTGACAAAGCGGATCGCTCTGCCGCCGGGCGCAGCCAGGGCCAAGATTCTCCTTTTTCGAAGCTCCAAGAGGAAATCGGCGACGGAAATCCTGGGGTGGGAAAACTCAAAGACGATGATATTGGTCTGGATTTTTTCGGGATCGAGGAGAACCCCGGGAAGCCCGGCCATGGCCAAGGCCAATTTTTTCGCTCTCTCATGATCCTCGTGCAGACGGCCAGTCATTTCCGTAAGAGCGATAATCCCCGGCGCCGCGAGAACCCCAACCTGCCTCATTCCTCCGCCAAGAGCTTTCCTGACTCTCCGAGCGTAAGCGATGAAATCAGCCGGGCCCGCGAGCATGGACCCAACGGGAGCCGACAGGCCTTTCGACAGGCAGAACATCACTGAGTCGGCACACGCCGCGTACTCCTTGGCCGGCAGGCCGGAGGCCGCGCTGGCGTTGAAAATGCGCGCCCCGTCCAAGTGAAGCTTGATCCCATGTTGATCGGCCACTTGCCGCAGCGCCCTCAGGTTCTCGAGCGGGACGACGGCGCCGCTCCAGTTGTTGTGGGTATTTTCCACGCAGATGAGCGATGTCCGAGGAGTGTGAACGGAAGGCTGGCGGATATTCCGTTCAACCTCCTCAGGGTCCATGGCCCCCCGGTTCGAAAGAAGAGGTCGAGGCGTGACTCGCGAAATAAAGGTCAAGTGCGTCGACTCCATATTATAAATATGAGACCTCGCCTCAACAATCACCTCTTCAAGCTCCCGAGTCCAGACCTTGACGGCGATGGAATTGCCCATGGTTCCCGAAGGAACAAACAGAGCCGCCTCTTTTCCCACGATCGCAGTCGCCAGACCTTCGAGCTTCTGGACGGTCGGGTCATCGCCGAGGACATCATCCCCAACAACGGCCTCCGCCATCGCCCTTCGCATCTTCTCCGTGGGCCGGGTGACGGTATCGCTTCGGAAATCTGAAATTTCACTCATTATTCGGGCCTCCTCTCCAACGCCCAAAGGTGAACTCATTATAGATAAAAATCCGGTCCGCGGCAACGGAGCGCGCGTCACCGGAAGGCGATATTGAAACATTTTTGCTGTTTACTTCGTTGATAATATATGGTATCTTAGTTCGGCCAATCACTTTAAAGAGCGACCGAAAGCATTGTGCGTGAGGCATGCCGTCCAAAAAGATCTTTGCCTATAGCCAACTCCTGCTTCTTTTCTTCATAGTTTTTTTCCTCAGCGCTATCCTTTTTTCCCGGGTCATCCAGAAAGGGGAAATCGTCTCTGTGCCCGACCTCATGGGCAAGACGCTCGAAGCAGCCAGGAGCGACCTGGCCGAGCATAAGCTTACTCTGATTGAGAAAGGCGAGGAATACAGTGACCAGTGGGAAAGAGGCCGGATTGTCCGTCAGGAGCCTCCAGCGGGTTCAAAAATCAAAATTAACAAAACAGTCAAGGTAGTCCTGAGCAGCGGCAGCGAAATGGTCGACGTGCCCAAGCTGACAGGAAGAAGCCTGGAGGCGGCCACAAAAATGCTCGTTGAACTCGGACTCAATAAGGGAAAGGTATCGCAGATTCATACCCCAGAATACGCGGCCGGACGAATCATCGCCCAAGAGCCTTCCCCTTCTCCTCAGAAGGTCAAGAGGAATACTCCGATCAATCTCCTGGTCAGCCAGGGAGACGTTGAGCCGAGATACCTCATGCCCGATTTGATCGGACGCAAGGCCGGCGAGACCGTTTCATGGCTCAAAGCGTTGGGATTCCAGGTGGCCGACATCCGCTATTCTTTTTATCCGGGCCTTGAATCCGGCATCATCATCAAGCAGTTTCCTCCCCAAGGCCACGGAATTGCCAAAAGAAGCCTCATCACGCTGGAGGTGAGCAGATGATCCGACTTGCTCCGTCCATCCTTTCGGCGGATTTTTCCAGGATCGGGCAAGAGGTCAAGATGGTTGAACAGGCCGGTGTTGATCTCGTCCATGTCGATATCATGGACGGCCATTTTGTCCCCAACCTGACCTTGGGCCCTCAAGTCGTCTCCGCGCTCAAGCGCACCACGTCACTTCCCCTTGACGTCCATTTGATGGTCGAGAATCCCGGATTTTTCATCCCCCTCTTCCATGAGGCGGGCGCCGACTGGCTCTCTATTCATGTCGAGGCCGCTCGTCATCTGCATCGGGAAATCGGGCTGATCAAAGACCTGGGAATGAAGCCCGGAGTGGCCCTGAACCCGGCGACTCCGATCCGTTCTTTGGATGAAATTCTGCCCGACCTGGATTTTGTTCTGTTAATGTCGGTCAACCCCGGGTTCGGAGGGCAGAAATTCATCAAGGCCACGCACCAGAAAATCAGAAATCTCCATGACCGGATTAAAGTGCAAAACCTGGATATCTCCATCGAAGTCGACGGGGGCATAAGTGTCCACAACATGGAAGCTCTCGTCCAAGACGGAGTGGAGATCCTGGTCGCCGGCGCGGCTATTTTTGCCAGCGCGAATCCTCCCCAGGTGATCAGGGAGATGAGAAATATCATCAAAAAGTACAATCCCGCATGAACTGCCTAGTGACTGGAGCCGCCGGATTTATCGGGTCTCACCTCTGCCTCAAACTGCTCGAGGCGGGCAATCATGTCATCGGTCTGGATTGCTTCACCGATTTTTATCCCCGCTGGATTAAAGAACACAACCTCGGCCCCCTTCTGAAGAGCAAGAGCTTCGAATTTCTGGCCGAGGATATTCTCGAAACAGACCTGGCAAAGATCTTGGGGAGAACAGACGCTGTTTTCCATCTGGCCGCTCAGGCCGGCGTGAGAACAAGCTGGGGAGAACACTTCTCCGTCTATACCCACAACAATATCCTAGCAACCCAGAAGCTTCTGGAAGCGGCCAAGGCAAGTTCCCTCCAGAAGTTCATCTATGCGTCTTCCTCGTCCGTCTATGGCCTCACCCCGACACTCCCGATGTCAGAAATGAACCTCCTCCGGCCAATCTCTCCGTACGGAGTAACCAAGCTGGCGGCCGAGCAGTTGTGTTTCTTGTATTACAAAAATTACAATATTCCCGCAGTCTCCCTCCGGTTTTTCACCGTGTATGGGCCAGGCCAGCGGCCGGATATGGCCTTTCATAAGTTCTTAAAGTCGATCGCAGAAAATAAGTTCATTACAATATTCGGAGACGGAAAACAAACAAGAGACTTCACCTATATCGATGATGTCGTCACGGCCTGCGAGGCGGCTCTTCTCCACGGAAAAATGGGCGAAACATATAATGTGGGCGGAGGGCACCGGGAGAAATTGCAGGACATTTTTCCGCTTCTCGAGGAGATCTGCCAAAAAAAGCCGAAAATTCACCTAGCTGAAGAACAAAAGGGAGACGTGCTTCACACGCTTGCTGATATCGAAAAGGCCAAGAAAGACCTCCGCTATGCCCCCCGGGCCCTCCTCCGGGAAGGCCTCAAGAAAGAATGGGACTGGATAAGGGAGCTGTATTTCTCTTAACCGAACAAGGACAGGAATGAGCGCTATGAAAAAAGTGGCTTGCGTCGTGTTCATCGCCTTACTTTGCGGCATCTCTCTCTGGAACTGCAAGGCCAAAGAGGTTGTCATCGACCCTGCGGTTGCCTCCTCGGACGAAGCTCTGTTCAAGGCCGGTCAATCCTATATCAAAAAAGACCCTGAAAAAGCCCTTCTCTATTTTCGCCAGGTCATCGATTCTTTTCCCAAAAGTTTTTATGCTCAACGGGCCAAACTGGCTATCGCCGATTCCTATTTTCAAAAAAAGGACGAAGGCAGCATGATTCTCGCGGCCTCGGAATACAGAGAGTTCATCGCTCTCTACCCCTACAGTCCCTCCGCTTCGTACGCCCAATACCAGATCGGCATGGCCTCGTTCAAGAATGCCTTGAAGCCTGGCCGCGACCAGACCAAAACGACTCAGGCTCTGGCAGAATTTAAAAAGGTCGTCACCAACTATCCTCTGAGTGAAGAAGCCAAGCTGGCCCAGGAAAAAATCAACGAATGTGAGGAAAGGTTGGCCACTCAAGAATTCCTGATCGCCGTCTTCTATTACAAAAGCTATGCTCTTAAAGCGTCCACCAGCCGGTTGTCGGAGATCCTGACGAATTATCCCACCTTTAGCAGGATGGATGAAGTCTATTTCTACTTGGCTGATTCCTATTATAAATGGCGCAAAACAGCGGAGAGCGTCCCCTATTTTACAAAACTCGTCTCAGATTATCCAACCAGCATATATGCGAAGAAGGCGCAGGAGAGACTGCGCGAGATCGAAAAAACCACACCCGAGCCCAAAGAATAGGGAGGCATTCATGAAAAAAAGACTGCGCTGGCTGATCGTGTCTTTACTCGCGCTCGTTCTCTTTACGTCGCCGCTCGTCATTGCACAGACCCGCCCTCAGGCGGCGTCATTATCCCGCTTTCAGCCTGGACTGCGTTTTGATTATTTTTCCAGGACCGTGCGCTGGTCGAATGACGAAACGACGTCGGAGCTCACGTCTTATATCGGGAGCCTCATCCTCGGAATCGAATTCCGGCCGAGGTTCTCCCTGGCTGCGATCCTAGGCTTTTCCTCATCGGCCTTCGATAACGTCATGTTCAGCCAGCTCCCCATTTCCATTGACTTTGGAGGCGGAGGAATCAGCAGCTATGTTTTGGGAGGTGAAATCAACGCTTGTCTCCTTTTCGGGCCGCCCTTCGGGATCGATATTGTTGGTCAGTTCCTGGCTTATTTGGGGGCTAACAAAGAATGGGACGTCCCCGGGCTGGCAGTTTCCGGCACGGTCGAAGGAAAGCAGAGCTGGATGCGCGCCTCCATCGGACCGCAATTCGTTTATCGAGAGTTCAAGGGTTTCAGCCCCTACATTTATCTGAGTTTTGATTATGTCTGGGGAACATTTACGATGAAAGAGACCATCCAGACCCTCACCGGAGAAGAGAAAAAAGAGTTCCGGGGAAAAGGAGTCTTCGGTGTCGCCCTCGGAGCCGATATTGACCTCCCCGCCAATATCCGGATCAAAGGCGAGGCGGGCGTATACCCCTTCGAGGGCGGGGTCGACTATTCGGCCGTGATCAAAGCGCTCATCTCTTTTTAGTGGGTGCGGAGGATGAAATGACCATCTTAAGAACCAAAAAAATAGCCCTTATTCTTCTTCTCTTGAGCCTGATTGTTACGGCCTTCAGTTTTCAAAGGCAGAAAATGGACAGAGGCGGGCACAGCGAAGTTCGCCCCCGGCGGCGGGAAGTCCGCAGCCTCAACGGAGGCCGGCCTTTTCATGTTCAAGGGCCCCGCTTTGTTCCCGGGCAAGTCTTGGTCAAGTTCAAGCCCACCGTTCAAAACCAGCTTATTGATGCCACGGTAGCGGCCTATTCCTCTATAAAAGTCAAGAAAATCCCGCGGCTCGAAGTCTACCAGCTAAGGATTCCAGAAAATATCACGGTAGAAGAGATGGTCTATGCCTTGAATCAAAATCCGGACGTCGAGTACGCTGAGCCGAATTTCATCGTCCGGATCACCGTAACTCCGAACGATCCGCTTTTCGAATACCAGTATGCCCTTCTGAACACCGGTCAAGAGATCGGGATCCCTGGCCTCCTGGGAGGAACGGTGGGCGCTGACATCAAGGCCACAACGGCCTGGGAAGAGACCAAGGGAAGCGCTGATACCATCATTGCCTCGATCGATTCGGGCGTCGATTTTTCCCATCCTGAGCTCAAAAATAAGGTGCTTTCCCGCGGCCGAGACTTTGTCAACAACGATTTTGATGCCACGGACGACCTCGGCCATGGAACATTCGTGGCCGGGATCGCAGCCGCCGACACCAACAATAACGAGGGGGTGGCAGGAGTAGCCTGGAATTGCAGGATCCTTCCGATTAAGGTCATTGACGAGACGGGCTGGGGCGAGGAGAGTGCGCTCGCTGAAGGCATCATCTGGGCGGCGGACAACGGCGCTGATGTGATCAGTATCAGCCTGGGATCAGAAGATCCCTTGGATTCCGTGCGGGATGCCCTGATATATGCCCATGACAGAGGCATCGTCATCGCTGCTTCTGCAGGAAATGATGGAACTTCCGTTTTTTATCCCGCCGCCTATGACGATTATTGCTTGGCTGTGGCGGCAACGGATTATAATGACCAGCGGACGTTCTGGTCGAATTTCGGCCCGCAGGTGGACATCTCTGCACCCGGCGAGAACGTCATCGGCCCTGTGCCGAACTGGTTTTGGCAAAGCCAAGGTTACGCTGGCGAAATTCCTTATGCCATAGGCTCGGGAACATCCGCTTCCGCCCCTCATATCGCCGGAATGGCCGCCCTGCTCAAGAGCGCCAAGCCCTGGTTGACGGCCGATCAAGTCATGGATATTATCCGGTATACGGCGGATGACGTGAATTCCGGCCAGAACAAAGGCAAAGACGATTATCTCGGGTACGGCCGGATCAACATGCAGAAGGCTCTGGTCCCGATCAAGATATCCAAATGAAAAGAGAATGATCCATTCTCTCCGCATCAAAAACCTGGCCACCATAGAAGACCTAGAGTTAAATTTTAAAGAAGGGTTCACTATTCTCACCGGCGAGACCGGAGCGGGAAAATCAGTCATCATCGACGGAATCAAGCTCGTCCTCGGAGAAAAAGCATCCCCGGAGATGATTCGAACGGGCATGCGGGAGGCCGTCGTCGAAGCTGTTTTTGAAGTTCCTCAGGAAAAGCGCGGCTCCCGGGAATCCGGCTTTCTTGAAGAAGGCGAAATCCTCTTCCAAAGGCAGGTCTCTCAAGAAGGCCCGGGGAAGGCCTACATAAACGGAGTTCTTGTCCCGGTCAAAAAACTGAAAGAGATCAGCCCCGCTCTTATTGATATCTATGGTCAAAATGACCATATATTTCTTTTGCAGCTCGATAACCATCTTCGGTATCTCGACCATTATCTCGGCCTGGCCGAAAAGAAAGAGGAGGTCGCCGGGCTGGCTCAAAACCTCCGCTCCCTGCTCCGGCAAAAAAACGAGCTGGAGACAAGAAGAAGGGAAAGAGAACAGCGTCTCGATTTTCTGAACTTCCAGATCAACGAAATTGAAAGCAGCAACCTCAAGCCGGGAGAATGGGAGGAGCTCCTCACCGAAAGGAACGTGCTCCGAAACGCCGAGAAGGTCGCGGGCCTCATCGAGAAAGCCCTGGATTTGTCCTATCTTCAAGAGCATTCCATCTCGGCCCTTCTTCTCAAGCTCGGAGAAGCTGTCCGCGAGCTCAGCCGTTTTGACCCGGGATTCCAGGCTTTTGAGGAATCCCTGAATCAATCTGCGATAGCCGTGCGGGAACTCTCTGATTTCCTGATCAAGTTCAAAGAAAAACAGAATCTTGGGCCGGACAGGCTGGAGGAACTCGAGAGCCGGCTGAACCAGATCGAAAAAATGAGAAGAAAATACGGCCAGAGCATCGAGGACATCCTCCTCTACCTGACCAAAATCAAGAGGGAGCATGCCGACCTTCTTCAAAGCGAGGAAAAGCTGGCGGACCTGGCCGGGGAGATTCATCGAGCCTTTTCCGAGTACAGGACTCAGGCTGAAACCCTCAGCCGCCTGCGGAGAGAAGGTGCAAGGCATTTGGAGGCGCAGGTGGAAAAGGAGATCGCCCTGCTGGGAATGAAAAAGGCGCAGTTTCAAGTCAAGATTGAAACGGAGCTGCTGGCACAGCTCGAAATAGAGAAGGCCCGGGACTCCGGGCTGGACAGTGTCGAGTTTCTGATTAGCCCCAACCCGGGTGAGGAACTCAGGCCGTTGCGAAAAATCGCGTCCGGAGGTGAGCTCTCCAGGATTATGCTGGCCCTGAAAACTATCGACAAAGAAAAAGCCGGGTCGAGAACGCTCATCTTTGATGAGATCGACTCCGGCATCGGCGGAAAGACGGCCGAATGCATCGCCGAAAAGCTCCGCGCACTCTCCAAGCGGCATCAGGTCGTCTGCATTACGCATCTGCCCCAGATTGCTTCCTTCGCTCCGCATCAATATAGGATCGATAAGACAATGGAAAAAGGCAGAACCTACACATCGGTCAAGGAGCTGGAGTTTGAGGAAAGAGTCCTGGAAATTTCCCGCCTCCTGTCGGGAAGCCGTATCACGCCGACCTCGCTGCAAAATGCCAGGGAAATGCTTCTCCATAACTTGAAAGAGGAGAAAGAAAATGAGTCCAATGAGCCGGGCTCAGTTCGCCGCGGCAGAGTTTAAACGCGGGTTCAGTTGCTCTCAGGCCGTTTTTTCCGCTGTGAGCGAGGTCCTGGGACTCGACCGGCAAAAAGCTCTCCAGATCGCCCAGCCTTTCGGAGGGGGAATCGCCCAGATGGGGTTGACTTGTGGAGCTATCACCGGCGCCTTTTTAGCGATCGGGCTCAAGTACGGAAGAACGCGCCCCGAAGACGAAGACGCCAAAAAGAAAACGTACGGCCTCGTCCGTGATTTTATTCGCGAGTTCAAGGCCCGCCACGGCTCGATCGTTTGCCGCGAACTCATCGGCGTCGACCTCAGCACGCCCGAGGGACATAAACAGGCCGTCGAGCGCGGCGTCTTTGAGACCCTCTGCGCTCATTATGTCCGCGATGCCGTGGAAATACTTGAACGACTTTTATAAATGTCCGGCGAGCTCAAGAATCTCACTTTCTTCGTTCGGACGTTCGGCTGCCAGATGAATGAAAGCGACTCCGAACGCATCGCCGGGATCCTCTGTCGGGCTGGGGCGAAAAAAGCCGCCCGGCCTGAAGATAGCGACCTCATTATCGTCAACACCTGCGCCGTCCGGAAAAAAGCCGAAGAAAAGCTCTTTTCCTACCTCGGAAGGCTGGCCCAGATCAAGAAAAAGAAGCTTGTTCAGGTCGGAGTGGTGGGCTGCGTGGCCCAGCTCCGCGGCTTAGAGCTCCTGGAAAAGAAATTTGGCGTGGACTTTGTCCTGGGCCCGGACAACTACGGAGAGCTTCCCGATATACTCCGGACAAGTCCGGCCGATAAACACATCTCAACCGCCTGGTCAGCGGAATGGCACGACACGCCGCTAGACCTTGCCCTCCACGAAAGCACGGTCAGCGCTTATGTCCCGGTCATGGAAGGCTGCAATAATTTCTGCTCCTACTGCATCGTCCCGTTCACCCGGGGCCGTGAAAAATACCGTCCGCTTTCCTCAATTGTCGAGGAAGTCGAGGACCTCGGCAGAAAAGGGTTCAAGGAAATCCAACTCCTAGGCCAAAATGTTAACTCCTACAGAGACCCCCGGTCCGGCGGAAGCTTTCCTGACCTGCTCCGGGCAACATGCCGTGTGGAGCCGATCGAGTGGATTCGCTTCCTGACCTCTCATCCGAAAAATTTCACTCTTGAGATCGCCGAGACCATGGCGGCAGAGAAAAAAATTTGCCGCCAGTTGCATCTCCCCCTTCAGTCCGGGGCGACCTCGGTTTTAGAAAGAATGAGAAGGTCCTATACTCAGGAGGATTACCTGGAAAAAATCGCATTTCTCCGCCGGCTCATGCCCGACATCAGCTTGAGCACGGACATCATCGTTGGATTCCCTGGCGAGTCAGAAAAGGACTTCGAGGAGAGCCTCGCCGTCCTGCGCGAGGTCCGCTTTACCAACATTTTTTCCTTTCGCTACTCTCCCCGGCCGCTGACCCGGGCGTCAGAGTTTAAAGACGATGTCCCCGGGGAAGAGAAGAGCAGACGGCTGGCTGAGGTCCAGGCACTCCAAAAACAAATCCAGCTCGAAAATCACGGCCGCAAGGTCGGGAGCGTTATCAAAGTCCTGTGTCTGGGCCCGGCCAAAAAAACGCCCCATCTCTATTCGGGCCGGGACGAAGGCTATGAGGTGGTTAATTTTCAGTCCGCAGACGACTGCAGCGGAAGCTTCGTCAATGTGCGGGTCACTGGCTTCGGTCCGTACAGTCTTTACGGAGAGAGAATTCCTGTCTCATAAATTCTCTGTATTCCTTATAAGATACGCGTTGCAGAAACCATCTCTGCAAAACCTTTCCCTCAAGGCCATCCACCATGATATGCGCAATATTGAGGAGCGGCGGTCTGGCCTTGAGAGAAGGCCCTGGTTTCTCTATGATGACAACGTGCCAGGAAAGGCAGCCCCCGGCCTTGTGCAGCCACCGCTTTGTCACAATTTCAGGCCTGTGCTCGGGAATCTTAAACGCAGACCTCAAAAAACGGGCCGTCAGGGGGTCTTCCAAAGCAAGGAAGAGGACTTGCTCAGGACTCAGCCCTTCAGGACTTTGGGGTTGAACGGTCTTCATGGGCTTTGATTCACCTTATTTAATTTTAACGCTTCGGACCTCCCTTTTTTCTCACTGAGGAGCGGATTTTTGGATAATCGCGCCTGTGATTTTGCAATTTGGCCCGTTTTATGGTATACAAGCTGTTCAAAATTTCCCGGAAAAGGGAATTATTTTTTCACTCTTGCGCTTGCCTCAAAAGGTTCACGGTAAGAAGCGCCAAGCAAGGAGACAGTAAATGTTAGGAGCGACTCCTTTTGAGACAGTAGCCCTGTGGGCAGTATTATTCATTGCACTTTTGGGCTTGGGCTATGCCCTGTTCCTCAGGCGTCAAATCATGTCCGAAGACAAGGGGACGCTCAAAATGATCGAAGTCTGGGAAGCGATCAAACAGGGCGCCGAGGCCTACCTCACAAGACAACTGAAGACCATCCTGCCATTGATCATCATCCTGACCGTGGCACTCTTTTTCAGCGTTTATATCGCTCCACCCTCCTCGGAGGCGCTTGAACGATTCTCTGGCCTGAGTCCCGATCAGGTCAAGATCGTCATCGGGTTTGGAAGGGCGGCCGCGTTTATTTTGGGCGCCCTTTTTTCTTTAATGGTCGGACAGTTCGGGATGCGTATGGCTATCCAGGGGAATGTCAGGGTGGCAGCGGCTGCCCGAACGAGCTTTGACAGGGCACTGAAAATCGCCTACCGGGCCGGGACGATCACCGGGATGCTGACCGACGGTCTCGGCCTGCTTGGGGGCACGGTCATTTTTATGATCTTCCAGAAGGCTGCGCCCGACGCCCTGCTCGGGTTCGGGTTCGGGGGGACCTTGCTCGCCCTGTTTATGCGGGTGGGCGGAGGAATCTATACAAAAGCGGCCGACGTGGGCGCCGACCTTGTCGGCAAGGTGGAAGCTGGCATCCCGGAAGACGACCCCAGGAATGCGGCTGTCGTGGCCGACCTTGTCGGCGATAATGTCGGCGACTGCGCCGGGATGGCCGCAGACATATTTGAAAGCTATGAGGTCACGATCGTCTCAGGCTTGATCCTGGGCTTGGCGCTGGTCCAGATCACAGGCCAGGTTAAGTGGATCATCTTTCCGTTGCTCGTCAGAGGAATCGGCGTTTTCTCTTCGATCGTCGGGACCTATCAGGTTCGAGGGAAAAAAGCTGAAAAGCGGGGCAACGCTATGGCCGGCATCAACAGGGGTTTTTATACGTCCGCAGCCCTATGCTTTGTCGCCTTCGCCTTCTTGGCTCATTTTTACATGAATGAATGGCGGGCTTTTCTTTCGGTTGGGGTGGGAATCATCCTGGCCATCGCCATCGACGAGCTAACCAAGTACTTTACGGATACGCATCACGCTCCGGTCAAAGAAATCGCCAAGTCCTCGCGCACCGGACCCGCCACTGTTCTCCTGTCTGGCCTCTCGGTCGGGATGGAATCGACCGTGTGGGCCATCCTGGTCATCGCTGCAACCATTCTCTCTGCCCTCGTTATTTATTGGGGCCAACCCGTCGCTTACGTCCTCTACGGTGTGGCCATGACGGGAATCGGCATGCTGACCTTGACAGGAAATAACGTGGCCATGGATTCGTTCGGCCCGATATCGGACAACGCCAACGGGATCGGAGAGATGGCCGGGTTGGAAAAAGACGCCCGCCAGATCATGGCCGACCTAGATGCCGTGGGCAACACAACCAAAGCGATTACAAAGGGCGTGGCTATCGGGTCGGCAGTCATCGCGGCCGTTTCATTGTTTGGCTCCTTTATGACCGACGTTACCAAAGTCCAGGCCCAACTCAACATCCCCGAGGCCACGCATCTGCTCAACACCGGAATCCGCGTCTCGATGCCCATGGTTCTGATCGGGATGCTCATCGGCGGTGCTGTACCCTGGCTTTTCTCCTCACTTACCATCAATTCCGTCGCACGGGCTGCTTCTCTCATCGTCATGGAAGTGCGCCGCCAGTTCAAAATTCCCGGCCTCATGGAAGGGAGAGTTAAGCCGGACTACAAGAAAGCAGTCAGCATCTGCACAGTAGCGGCGCAAAAAGAACTTGTGGGCCTCGCCCTCCTGGCAGTGCTCACGCCCCTCATTGTCGGCCTGACACTTCAGGTTGAAGCGCTGGGCGGATTCCTGGCCGGTGTGATCCTCAGCGGGCAGCTTCTGGCCGTTTTTATGGCTAACGCGGGAGGTGCCTGGGACAACGCCAAAAAAACAATCGAAGACGGGCTCTATGGAGGAAAAGGCTCCGACAGCCATAAAGCAGGCGTTGTGGGCGATACCGTCGGCGACCCGCTCAAAGATACGTCCGGCCCAGCCCTCAACCCGATGATCAAGGTGATCAACCTCGTCTCCGTGCTTGCCGCCCCCATCATCATCCAGTACCGCAAATTGAGCTGGGGAGTGGCCATATTCGTCGCCGTGGCCCTCGTCGCTGCCATCATCTCGATTTGGTATTCCAAGCGTTCGGGAGAAAAAGAGTTTCACGAAGTCGAGGAGGCCATCGTCCCCGGCGCAAAGGAATAGTCAACCGGCCTGGCCGTCCTTCTCGTTTGCTATTGTCTCTCATTTCAGATATAATTCGCTCCCTTATTCGTCCTCATCCTGGTTGAGGCAAAGACGATGAAGATCAACGTGTGGAATACTATTTTGCAGCTCAGCAAAGAGCGAGGCGTCGAGCCTGCGATCATTATCAATGCCATCGAAGAATCCCTCCGAGTCGCCTCGTTGAAATATTTCAGCCACAACGAGAAGATCAATGTCTCTTTCCGTCCAGAAAAGGGCGAGCTCAGGGTTTTTGCCGTCAAGAAAGTCGTGGAGAAGCCTCAGGACCCCGCCACAGAAATTTCCCTGGACGAGGCAAGAAGACTTCACCCGGCAATCACCCTGGGCGGAAGCGTTGAGATTGACTTGCCTGCAGAAACTCTGGGACGCATCTCCGCCCAGGCGGCCAAGCACGTCATTTTCCAGAAGGTCAGGGACGCCGAGCAGGAAAAAATCTATTTCCAGTTTGCTCCCCGGATCGGCGAGATCGTTACTGGCACCGTCCGCAGAATCGAAGACGGCAATATCATCCTTGAAGTGAACAAAACCGAGGCCCTTTTTCCGGCCCGAGAAAAGCTCCCCAACGAAGATTTCAGCCGGGGGGATACAGTCAAAGCTTTGATCACTCAAGTCCAAAAAACCACTAAGGGTCCCCAAGTCTTTGTCTCCAGGTCCCACCCCAAGTTCCTGGCCAAGTTGCTGGAGCTCGAGATCCCCGAGATCGCCAACGGCAATATCGAGATTAAGGACCTCGTCCGCCAGGCCGGAGAGAGAGCCAAGGTGGCTGTCCGTTCCAAAGAAAAAGATATCGACCCGGTCGGCGCCTGCATTGGCGTGAAGGGGAATCGAATCCTCTCCATCAGCAAGGAGCTACAGGGAGAGAAAATTGACATCATCGAGTGGTCCCCCAACGCTCCCGTTTATGCCAAGGCCGCCCTCAGCCCTGCCCGCATAGAGAAGGTCCTTCTGTTGAACAAACAAGAAAGAATCATGCAGGCGGTCGTCCCGAAAGACCAGCTCTCCCTGGCCATCGGCAAGAAAGGGATCAACGTCAAGCTGGCCTCGTGGCTTGTGGGCTGGAAAATCGAGATCAAGCAAGAATGACGATGAAAAAAGAGACGGCAACAAAACCCAAGACGAAGAAAAAGGTCAAGGCCGCTGCAGCAGTTCCAAAACCTCGCCTCAAATATGGCCTTTATGAAGGCATGACTCTCGGAGAAGCCGCTAAAAAAATGGCCCTGAAGCCAAAAACTCTCTTGGACAAGCTTGCCGCTAAAGGGAAACTCCTGGAATTCAACGACCCGGTGGACGAAGGCATTGCCGCCATGATTGGCCAGGTCGTCGATGCCGACATCGAGTACCTCAGCTACGAAAAAGAGATCCGCCGTCGGGCCGAGGCAGCGGCAAAGGACCTGCTGGCCCGGCCTCCTGTGGTCACAATCATGGGCCATGTCGACCATGGCAAAACGACGATGCTGGATGCCATCCGGTCGTCGCATCTTGTCGACAAGGAATCCGGCGGGATCACTCAGCACATCGGCGCCTACCGCGTCTTTTTCAACAACAGGGCTATCACCTTTATCGATACTCCCGGTCACGAGGCCTTCACTCAGCTGCGAGCAAGAGGCGCCAAGATTACGGATATTGTCGTCCTCGTGGTTGCGGCTGACGACGGCGTGATGCCTCAGACCCGGGAAGCGATCAGTCATGCCAAAGCTGCTGGTGTGCCGATCATCGTGGCCATCAACAAGATCGACAAACCCGAAGCGAACCGCGACCGCGTCAAACAGCAACTCTCCAAGGAGGGAATTCTGGTCGAGGACTGGGGTGGAGACACCATCAGCGTGGAAGTCTCGGCCAAAGAAAAAACCAACCTGCAAGAACTCCTGGAGATGATCCTGCTCCTGGCTGACGTCATCGAGGTCAAGGGCAATCCCAACGTCGCGGCCCAGGGTGTGGTTCTCGAAGCGCAGTTGGACCCCAAAAGGGGGCCCGTCGGAACAGTGATTATCCAACATGGAGTGATTGCTCCGGGAACGGCCTTCATCTGCGGAATGACCTATGGAAAAGTCAAGGCTCTTTTTGATGAACACGGCCGACCCATGAAGAAAGCCGAAGCGTCCATGCCCGCGGCGGTGCTCGGATTTTCCGATGTGCCCACAGCAGGAGATCAATTCCAGGTTGTCCCGGACATTGAGACCGCCAAGCGAATAGTCACCAACCGCCTGTCCAAAGTTAAAAAAGAGGAGCCGCCGAGGCCGGAGCACATTACTCTAGATGAGCTGTTCAAGAAGATTGAACAGGGGCAAGCTAAGGAGCTTCCGCTCATCATCAGGGCTGACGTCCAGGGTTCGGTGGAAGTCCTTCGCGATATCCTCCCGCCCCTGAGCTCGGAGAAAATAAAGATCAAAATCATTCATGCGGCCACGGGGAACATCACGGAGTCGGACGTAATCTTGGCCTCGGCCTCGAACGCCATCATCATCGGCTATAACATCCGGCCCAGCCAGAAAATTCTCGAGCTGGCCAAAAAAGAGAACGTTGAGATCAGGAACTACAACGTGATCTATCAGCTCACCGAGGATATCCGCAATGCCCTGGTCGGCCTGCTTGAGCCCGTCGAAAAAGAGGTCTATCTGGGCCGGGCGGAGATCAGGAAAATCTTTCAGATTCCCAAGGTCGGGGCCGTGGCCGGTTGCTATGTCGTTGACGGGAAGATCACCCGCAGCGCTCAAGTCAGAGTGACTCGCGGCCGAGAGGTCGTCCATGAAGGTCGCATTTCTTCCCTCAGGCGGATTAAAGAAAATGTCACGGAAGTGAGGAAAGACATGGAATGTGGCATTTCCCTGGAAGGGTTCAAGGATATTCAAGAAGGGGACCTTATCGTCGCCTTCGTTATAGAAAAATCAAAACCGGTTTAGCCAGCGGTCAGGATCATGGTCATTGGGCTCCTTTCCCTCGAGATTTTTCTTCCCTATTCCCATTCTCTTAAAGAAAAACGAAAAGTCCTCAACACCTTGAGGGACCGGTTCAAGAAAAAATTCAATATCGCCTTTGCCGAGCTCGATTATCAGGAAAAATGGCAAAGGGCAAAAATCGGTATCATCACTCTGAACACCCAGAAATCGTGCGTCGACCGGGTCCTCGAAAAAATTCTCGAAGAAGCCGCTCAAAGCCTGGACGGGGAAATCCTGCAATCGGAGATCTGCTACTTCTAGCCGGCGGGCTGCGTCAGGGCGCGCTTCCGGGGAAGGACAATGGACTTTAGCCGAAGACAAAAACGAGTCAACGCCGTGATCAAAGAATCTCTCAGCCGGGTTCTTGTCCAGGAGATCCAGGATTCTTCCTCGGGAATCATCACTCTCACGCGAGTCGAGACCAGCCCGGACCTGAAAACGGCGTCGGTTTATTTAAGCTTTTTTGGCCAGGTCGACAGAGAAGCACTCCTAGCCCTGCTCGAAAAAAGAAAAGGCTATCTCCGAAAATGCATTGCCTCTGAGGTCAAACTCAAGTATAATCCCGACCTTATTTTTCGTCTGGACCCGACTCCAGAATACGAAACCAAAATTAACCGATTGATCGAACAGCTGAAAAAAGATGAAGACTGACCCGACCCGACTCATTCAGAAAAAAATTCTGGCCAGCCGGCGCATCGTTGTCACGAGCCATCTCCGGCCGGACGGTGATTCGATTTGCACGAGCCTTGCTTTGGCCGGGATGGGAAGGCTTCTGGGCAAAGACGTCCGCATCATCAACAACGACCCGACGCCCCTTCCCTTCAACCAGATGCCGGAGGTGGAAAAGATCGCCATCGGCCAGATCCCGCCGGCCGCGTTTGACCTCGTGATTCTCCTCGAATGCGCCAATGTTTCCCGTTCCGGGCAGAAAAATCTAGATCGCTATTTCAAGATCAACATCGACCATCACTATTCTAACGACAGCTATGCGGAGATCAACTGGGTCGACCCCGGCGCTTCGGCTGTCGGGGAGATGGGCTTCATCCTGGCGGAAAAAATGGGCCTGCGCTTGACCCCTCAGATCGCCGACCACTTCTACTGCGCGATTGTCTCAGACACAGGCTCTTTTCAATTTTCCAACACGACGGCAAAATCATTCGAGGTCTGCCACAAGCTGGTCGGGTCCGGGGCCAACCCGACCAAAATTGCCGATTTTCTTTTCAACACCAACCCGCCGGAAAAGATCAAGCTGCTCGGACAAGTTCTCTCTACGCTCATCATGAACAACAAAGGCAATATCGCCTCCATCACTCTGTTCAAGAAGTTCCTCGAAGATCTTCACCTGAGGGAAATTGACACCGAAGACATCACCACTCTGGCCCGTTCGATCCGCGGTGTAGAAATGGTTCTTTTTTTTAAAGAGATGGCCAAAGATACCTTCCGGGTGAGTCTCCGCTCTAAAGGGGACGCCAACGCAGCCGCCATCGCCGAATATTTCGGCGGAGGAGGCCACGTCCACGCCGCTGGTTTCACGGCCGTCGGCCCGTATGAGCGGTTGATTAAAAATATACCGAATCAGATCGAAAACCTCTTGCAGAAGAAGACCATTCTCGCCCGGCGAGGAAAAAACCGGCCCGCCAAGACCTATTGATGGACGGCCTGATTCTCCTCGACAAGCCCGGGGGCGTGACCTCCCACGATATCGTTTTAAGAATCAGAAAAATTCTGGGTCTCAAGAAGGTGGGCCACTTTGGGACGCTGGACCCTCTGGCCACAGGGCTTCTCCTCTTGGCTGTCGGCCAAGCCACCAAGCTTTTCCCGCTGTTTTCAAAAAAAGACAAGATCTACCGTGGCAAGATCAGGCTCGGTTTTTCCACAGACACTTATGACGCCTTGGGAAAGCCCCTGTCCGAAGACCACGCAGAATATCCTGACCGGCAGACTCTGGCCGAAGCAATGAACACGTTTGTCGGCGAAATAAAGCAGGTTCCTCCCCCCTATTCCGCCAAGAAACTCGACGGTCAACCTCTCTACAAATGGGCACGCGCGAAAAGGATGCTTCAGCTTGAGCCCAGCTCTGTCGCGGTGTATTCCTTTGACCTCATCGCCTACGTCCCGCCATTTCTCAATTTCGAATCACGCTGCAGCGCCGGAACATATGTCCGCTCTCTGGCCCATGATCTCGGGCAACATTTGGGCTGCGGCGGCCATCTGGTCGAACTCCGCCGCTTAGCCGTGGGCAGATACGACATCTCCGCAGCCTTAACTCTCGAGCAGGTGGAACGGCTCGCCGCAGAGGGTGAGATCGAGGGTTTTATCCTACCCTTGGAGACGATGCTCCCAGAATTCCCCAGGGTCATCCTCAAAGAGTCGGGCGTCCGGGAACTTCAAAAAGGAAAAGTCCTGCCGGCCGAGCACATCCTCACAGTGCTCAGGCCGCGGCCGGGCCTTGGGCCTGCCACCACAGAGGAGGAGGCTTATCAGCTGTTCAGCCCGGAGGGCAAGTTCCTCGCCCTGGCCAAGAAGGGCGAGAGAAAGAATGGGCTTCTCCCCTTCCTGCGTTTATCCTAGAAGCATCGTTACCCCGAACGAATTCTTGAATTTTTGCAAGAGGTGGTGTATTTTATGAAAGTTATGAGATTGAACAAGAACCAGATCGAGCACATGGCCTTCGTTATCGTCAGGAATCTCACCAAAGAAGGCAAGGTGATCCTCGAGGACAAGAACAAAATCATCGACCAAATTACCAATCTCATCACCGAAGAATTCCAAAAAGAGGACCAGCTCGACCAGGAAGTCAGAGAAATCCTGAGTAAACATATGGAAAAGATCAGAAAAGAGAATATTGAATACCAGACGATGTTCCGGATGATCAAGACCAAATTGGCCAAAGAAAGGAATATTGTGCTGTGAGCAACCGGATCTCCCGGGAAAAAACCAATTTTCTCTCCCGCCAGATCCTCAACGCCTTGAACAAGAACGACCAGGTCGAATTCCTGGATGACCCCAATGAGATCCGGCTGAGCATCGTCAAGGCCATCGAGGAAGAAATGAAACTCTACGAGAGTCTCGACAAGAAAGCTGTGGAAAAAATCCAGTCGCAGAAAAAGTCGATCGAAGAAGGAAGCCGGGAATGGGAGATTCTTTACCGCAAGTATTATAACGAGGAGCTAAACAAACTGGGCAAGCTAACAGAGTGAGTCGCCTCTCCTGGTGTCCTATGAACCCTGCCATCGAGATTGAGGAGCGGGTCCGCTATTCGGAAACAGACCAGATGGGAGTTGCCCACAATAAGAGCTATTTTGAATGGTTCGAGATCGGCCGGACCGAGTTTTGCCGTCAGAGAGGCGTTTCCTATAAGGAAATCGAAGCGCAGGGGGCCTATCTTGCGGTGGTTGAGGCGTTCTGCAAGTACAGAAGACCGCTCCGCTATGACGAAGTTTTCACCATTCGGGTGTCCCTCCGCGAAATCACGCCCAAAAAAACGGTCTTCGATTACGAACTCCTAACCAGGGAAGGACGGAATCTCATCGCCTCCGGCTATACGGTCCATATCGTGACCAACACAAAAGGAGAGGTCTCAACGATGCCCGAGCAAGTCCTGAAGAAAATCGGCGGAGAAAAGGTCCGACGAGAGCGGGTCAGGTCAGATAACCCTTCTTCCTGAGGTAGGAACTCAAAGCCTCCGGCCAAGGCCGGAATGGACTTAATCCGATTTCCTTGGCCCGTTTGTTCTCCAGGACCGAATAGAGGGGCCGTGTGGCCCGGGCGCCGAATGTCCGCGAATCCACACCTTCTAGACGCGGCTGCCTTCCAAGAAGGGAAAAAATCTCCCGCGCAAATTGATACCAGGTGCATTCGCCTTCGTTGGTCAGGTGATAGAGGCCAAAGTGCCTTGTGCGGATAAGCTGGCTGATTTTTTCGGCCAGCTCCGCTGACGCTGTTGGCGTAACCCACTGGTCATTGACGACCCGCAGTGGCTTTCCTTCACTGTCTATTGAAATGACGCGGTCGACAAAGTTAAACCCTCTTTCTGGAGACTTCGCTTCCCCATAAAGACCGCAGGTGCGGACCAGGAAGTATTTCTCGGCAAGCGCCCGAATAAAAAATTCGCCGGCCAGTTTGGAAACGGCGTAGACGTTCAAGGGATGGGGCGGGTCTTCCTCAACATACGGGCTCCTTTTCCGGCCGTCAAAAACATAGTCGGTGCTGAAATGGACGAGTACAGCACCCAGCTCTCGGACTGTGAAGGCTAAATCTCTCACAGCAATCGCATTCACAAGGAAAGACTCCCGGGGATTGTCCTCGCAATCGTCGACCCGATGATACGCCGCGGTGCTGATAACGATGTCAGGCCGGAGATGGCGAAGGACATCCCTCGCCTTCCGGACCTGGGTGATATCAAAGCCAGGATAATAGAGGGGCAAAACCTCATCGTCGCGGAGGGTTCTCACCAAATCAGACCCGAGCTGTCCGTCGGCGCCGATGATCACAATTCTCATTGAACCTGCCGCAAAAAAAGGCCAAGGAAAAAATCCTTGGCCTTTGCCTCTGTCTAAGAATAGTCCGTCCGACTTAGAACAGGAAGCGGAACCCGAGCCCGTACTTGTGATTATCCGAGTAAGACCGGCCTGAGCCGACCGGCCACCTGACCTGGAAGATCAGCCCGCCCATATGATCTGGATTCTTGAAAAGGTCGATCCCGACCTTGCCAATGATTTCAAAATCAGCGCTCCGGCCCTCCTTAACTGACGTGGTGAACCCGACCCCGCCGCCCAAGTAGAAGGACTGGATATGATAATTAATCGTTGCGTCAGCCAAGAAAATAGATTTCCAGGGATCGCCCTTGAGAGCAACGGCGCCTCCGCCGGCAACGGTGAAATCCCACTTGTCGGGCTTCAGCCAATGGAACCAATCCAGCGCGGCATACAAGTATGGCCCATGGCTGCCGCGAGCGAAGAACGGACCGCCTTCAACAGAAAAGTAGTCGAGCTTTTGAGTCACATCCAGGACAACCCGGCAAGGCTCGGAAACAGCTCCGAAATCATCGGTTACGACAACCGTTATGGCATAGGAGCCAGGTTTCTTGAAGATATAGTCCCAGGTGAGCGGAACCTCGCTGTCCATGAACTTGTCGACGGGATTGCCGGCTGCGTCGGTGATATCGAAATCCGCCTTGGTTACCTTGCCGTCAGGATCGGTTGAACCGGTTGCATCTATGCTCACAGGCTTGCCCACGAAATTCTTGCAGGGCAGGCAGGAGGTCTTCAGTTGGCAGGTGGGAGGGGCATTGACATAGACCTTGGCTTCACAAGGGTTTGTCGAGGCCTTGCCATCCTCGTTGAAGGCTTGGGCTTTGAAGGTGTAGATTCCCGGCCGGTCAAAGGTCGTCTGCCATTTGGGAGATTCAGGCACAAAAGCGTGAGCCGCCACCTTGGCCCCGTCGGATCCCATAACCGCCACTTCCATCGATTTGGCATTTTGGCTTCCGCTCAAATCCACTGTCACCGGATCCTTGAGGTTTACCTTTTCAGGAGTCACGCTGATGGCGCAAATAGCTTCGGGTTTCGGCAATTCTGTGATGCTTCGGAGAGCGATGTTTCCGCACGGCCGCGGCATGATAAACTCGTAGTTTTTATAATCCTTTTTCACATTGAAAACAAAGACCTCCAAAGGAGCCTTGCCCGCCCACTCGATGTCGCGGGCGACCTTGACTTTTCCCTGAGAGCGGAAGAGCATCCACATGAGCTTATCGCCCACGGGCAATGATTTCTCTTCGAAGGTTGCCGCCTTCAGCTGGTCTAAGAACGGAAGATAGAGGTCCCCGTATCCGGCCTGGTCAAAACCATACTTGATGTCGACGGAATACCTGTCGATGAGCATCTTCATGACATCCTGAGTGGGAATCGTCCCTTTGACCCGCGCAAACGTATACTTTCCTATGGTCTTGAGCTGGGTAGCCGCAAAGGTGTTCAGGGAAAAAACAACCAGAATCAAAATGACAAAAACGGCAAACTTTTTATTTTTCATGGGCGCCTCCTTTTGAGTTTCTTTATGTTAGATAATAAAAAAGAACGCTTTTGTCAAGAAAAAAAACTTCGCCCTCGCCCCTATTTTTTTTCTTGGAGACTGGCCTGAATTTCAAGCCCTGCTCCAGGAGGATAGGAAATGTCGGACAATCCTGAGAATGAGCCCCGAATCCCGGGGCCGCGTGGTCAGGGCCGCCTCATACAGGGACGAAGTCTCGAGTCCGAGACGGATCAGGTTTTTAAGAAGGTCTCTGGCTGCAGATGGGTTGATCTCCGGATGGGGTTGAATTCCCCAGGCCGGCCGAGTCTTGAGCGCGAAGGCCTGCACGCGGCAGGCGGGAGTCGAAGCCAGCACAACAAACTCATCATCCAGGTTAATAACCTCATCGAAATGGAGAGCAAAAGTGTAGGCTTCGCCCCGCTGGCCCAGAAGGTCGTTGCTTTTCTCAATCGTGAGCGGCATCCAGCCCACCTCAGGCCAGGGACAACGACGGACATGGCCCGGGCCGCGCAGGGCTAAGGCCAGAAGCTGGTGGCCATAGCAACTTCCCAAAATAGGGATTCTGCGATCGAGAGCTTCCTGGACGACCTCCACCTCTTCATAGACCCAGTTTTCTCGTTCCAAAATTGACGCTTCCGAGCCAGTCAGGATAACGTGGGAGTATTGATCGCCCAATTTGGGGAATAAACTTTCGGCAGCCCGGAATGCCTCCCAGGGAGCTTTCAGAAATCTCCTCCAATGGCCAATCGGGTTATAAACGGCGGGGTTAATGGAGTTGTCAATAATCGCGACCCGCGGAGTTTGTCTCGCCATTTCTCTCACACGGCGGGGATGCCTCATTATACCTGCTCCCTCAAAAAAACAAAAAACCATTTCTATTTTTTGTTTTTTGTCTATGGATTCTGGTATAATGCCTTCTCCAACGAGGAGGTCGAGCCGTGCACAAAGTTGAAATCGAAACAGAGCTCCATGTGATCACGCCTAACGAGCCTGGAATCCTGGGCCGCGTTCTGGGAACGCTGGCCAATGCCGGCGTGAACTTGAAAGCCCTCAGCGCTTATTCAGATAAAGATAAAGGCCATTTTTTGCTGATCACAGCTGATAACAAGAAAGCCGAGAAAGCTCTCAAATCCCTCGGCTATAAAGTCACAACAGCCAAGGTCGTCACAGTTGAGATCGGAGACCGGATCGGTGCGGGTGCCGAGATCGGGGCGTTGCTTGGCAATGCCGTGATCGATATTGATTATTGCTATGGCACGTCCGCCGGGTTGGGCCGAGCCCTTCTTGTTTTCAAGACGAACGACATTAAAAAAACACTGGAAACCCTCCAATAGTCCGGCGTTAAGATCAATCTTCTCAAAAGGAATGACCCTGCGCTTCGTCCGGAGCTTGAATCTTGGCGATCCGGCCAGGAAACTATCTAGCCGAGCGGAATGACTTTAAAAATCACCCCCTTGGGATCAGGGCAGGTCAGGAGTTCCGTTTCGGAGATCCAATCGTCACCGGGAAGTTCCTCTTCTCTCTGCTTGGTTGTCAAGAAGGGGAAAAGGCTATTGAGGGCGAAGATACAGACTTTTTTGCCCGCGGGAATTTCAATCGTCCCCGCTCCTCTGATGAAAAACGTATCACCGGGCTTGTGCTTGGCCCCACAACGCTCTTTGACCTTGACAACTTCGATTTTTAAATCTTTCATCCCTCCTCCTTTCTCAACTTCAATATACTCGCACCTGGGAAAAATTGCAACGCCCTGCGCGCTGTCGCGGAACTCTCGGATTCCAGTTGGTCATTGACAAAGCGAAAATTTTTGTCATACAATGAACGTCCAGAGAGTAGATAAGGAGGCCAACATGGCAAAAGCTGAACCCAACGTCGTGCCGCTATGCGATGTTTTGCTCGTTTTGCTCATTATATTCATGGTGATAACCCCCATCGTCCAAAGAGGGATCGATGTCAAGCTCCCGGAGACCACAACTGAGACGGGCGGAGGAATGCCCTCGGGCCTGATCGTTTTGACCCTGAAGAAAGACATGAGTGTCCTGATCAACCAGGAGCAGATCGACCTCAAAATGCTCCCGGACCGGCTCCGAGCTATTTACGCGGCGCGCCAGGACAAGACAATCTTCATCAGAGCCGATGCCAAAGTCCCCTACAGCCAGGTCGTTGAGCTCATCGATATCGCCAAGGGCGCCGGAGTGGAGGTCCTCGGAATCATACCGGAATACTTTTCTGAGGAAATATAGTAGTTCTCTTCCCTTCTTGCCTTCTCTAACCCAGACCATGACAAAAAATATCTTTTTATCAGCCCTTGCCATAATACTTCTTGCCGCAGTCCTCTCCAGTCAAGTCGAGCTTCAGGGCCAGCTCACCCGGGATGAAATCCTTCGCAACTTCCCCGACTGGAAGACGGTGGCCGAATCTTATTCTCCTGACCTTGAATTCATCAGCGGGCTACAGGCCGTCAGTGAGGAAATCCAAATCGAGGTCTTCCTCGGAACCTGGTGCCCGGATAGCAAGCAGCATGTGAGCGCGTATTTCAAGATCATGGACATGGTCCAGAATCCGCTTATCCGTACAACCTATATCGGTCTTCCTCAGATAAAAGAGGACCGGGCTAAATACATCCAGGGAAAGGACATTCAGAGGATACCGACTTTTGTCGTCACCATCCGGGGCCAGGAAGCTGGCCGAATTATTGAAACGCCCCGGACCTCGGTGGAAGAGGACCTCTGGAGGATCATCCAGGAAAAAATCTGACCCGGCTTTCTATTTCTCTTTAACCGGGCCGATGACCTCGCGGGAAATCACCAAACGCTGAATCTCATTGGTCCCTTCATAGATCTGCAGCAGCTTGGCGTCCCGCATCAGCTTCTCAACAGGATAATCCTTCATATACCCATAGCCCCCGAAAAGCTGCACCACCTCGACGGTCGTGCGCATAGCGACATCCGAGCCAAAGCATTTGGCCATGGCGGACTCTTTCCCGCAGGGCTTGCCCTGATCCATCAGCCAGGCGGAATGCCAAACGAGATGGCGCGCCGCGTTGATTTCCATGGCCATCTGAGCGATCTTGAAGGCTGTGTTCTGAAAAAGGGCGATGGGTTTGCCGAACTGGACTCTCGTCTTAGCGTATTCGATGGCGTATTCAAGAGCCGTCCGGGCCACGCCAACGCCTGCGGCGCCTACTGAAGCGCGCGTCTTGTCCAGGGTTCTCATGGCCACGAGAAAACCCATCCCTTCCTTTGCCAGAAGATTGGCCTCGGGGATTTTGACATCCTCGAAGAAGAGCTCCGTGGTATTGGAAGCCCGGTGCCCCATTTTGTCTTCCTCTTTGCCGACAGTGATTCCCGGCGTTTCCCTGGGCACAAGGAAGGCACTGACCCCGCGCGGTCCTCTATCAGGCGCGGAGTTGGCGAAAACAACGTAGAGGCTGGCAATCCCGCCGTTGGTGATGAAACACTTGGAACCATTGATGACGAATTCCGAGCCCACCTTCCTGGCCGTGGTTTTGAGCGCTGAGGCGTCCGAGCCTGCTTCTCTTTCCGTCAAGCAAAAAGAGGAAAATGACATTTTTTTAGTGAACGGCGTCAGGAATTGCTTTTTCTGCTCATCGGTGCCGAAGAGGATGATGGGGGTGAAGGCCAGCGAGCTGGCCATGATGGTCGTGAACATCCCTGCGCAGCCGGCGGCGAGCTCCTCGGAGATAACGGCGATATCAAGGTCCTTCAGCCCTCCTCCTTCATATTCCTGCGGAATATTGCAAGTGATAAATCCCGCCTCAAAAGCCTTCTGCATGATCTCGTCAGGAAATTCCCCTCCTTTGTCATACCTGGCCGCATTGGGTTTCATTTCCTTTTGGGCAAACTCCCGAGCCATTGCCTGAAGAGCCAGCTGTTCCTCAGTCAAGCTGAAATCAATCACGGTCTCCTCCTCTTTAAATTTCTTTCACTTATATACTGGAAGATTGCTTAAAGTCAATTTTTTCTTTCTCCTGGAGCATAAACTTTTCCCTGGTCAGATAGAATGCCGGAGAGGACAAACCAAAAACTCTGGCGACGATATCCTGGGAACGGAGGCCGCGATGGGCCAGAGAAGGCAGGCACAGGAACAGCCGCTGCTTTTTCTTGTCCAGCCAGAAACCCTTCAGGGCTTCTGGGTTTTCCACCCAAAGCTGAGCCATTTCTTCCTGGACGAACTCAACGTTGCCAACTCGGGCTTTGTCCGTCTTCTGTTTTTTGGTTTCGAGCGCTCTTCGGATATCGGCGTCTTCCAGGTCCACGGAGTAGATCATTCCCTTGATCCTTTCATTCAGGGTCGGCGAGGAGTCCGGCATTTCCCTCAGCAAGACGAATCTGATCCCCTGCCCGGCATATTTATTGAGGCGCCGGATGAATCCCGGCCCATCAAAATGATAAGGAGATTTAAACTCGAGGCATTCGGCCTTTCCTTCCGTCCCCAGCGGAAGCGCGGGTCCGTAGGAAACGAGCATTTTCGGGTGAAACCCCCGGGAAAAAGCGAGCTCGATTCCTGCCCGGCGCAAGGTCCGCTGGAGCCGGTTGGCGAGGTCGAGGTGAGATAAGTAGCGGGCCCAGCCGGACTTGGAATAAGTCAGCTCGTAGCGGATGACTCGATCGGCGCGCTCACCAAAAAAAGAAAATGTCTCGACTCTTGGCGTGAGCTCCCGAGAAGGCTTTTTGAAGGGGCGGAGCTCCGCAGCGCAGGCCCGGCATTGGCTGCAACTGGCTTCAAGACAGGATGGCGTTATCTCTGCCGCCATGGCTTTTTTGAGCTCAGCCTGAAGAAAGCTCTTTTTGATCCCGGTATCAACGTGGTCCCAGGGAAGGGGCATGGCCGGATCAAGAGGGCCAAGATAAATTCCATAGTCAAGATTCTCTGCCCTAAACGATTCCATCCAGGGAGAAAAGGAAAACCGGTCTTTCCAGCTATCGAACCGGGCGCCCTTGCTCCAGGCCTGGACAAGCGCGCCTCCGAGCCTCCTGTCTCCCCGGGAAAAAACTCCCTCGAGAATGGAGGTTTCGGTCGGATGGTCTTTTATTTTAATCGACCGCCACCGACGCAGCCGGGAGCGGACGAATTTGTGTTTCTCTTCCAGGCTCTCCCGGCTCTCCATGCCCAGCCACTGGAAGGGTGTGTGCGGCTTGGGAATAAAAGAAGACAGGCTGAGGTTTATTCGGGGAGGCGACTTCATCACGCTCTTCCCGATCTGGATGATCTCCTCGCATAAGCGGACGATTCCTTGCAGATCTTCCTCCGTCTCGGCAGGCAGACCGACCATGAAGTAAAGCTTCAGAAGATTCCACCCGCGGCTGAACGCGTGGGCGGCCGCGTCGAGCATGTCCTGGTTTTTAAGGTTTTTATTAATGACCCGGCGGAGTCTGTCTGTCCCGGCTTCCGGCACCAAGGTGAACCCGGTCTTCCTCACTCTGAGGATGCTGTCTGCCAAGCCGGAGGTCAGCCCCTGCGGACGGAGCGAGGATAAGGAGAGGGCGATTCTCCTCGCTGCTAGTCTCTCCATAAGAGCCTCAACTGTTTCTTCCAACCTGGGATAGTCGCTAACCGAAAGAGCAGACAGCGAAATATCTTCATAGCCCGTAGACCGCAGGCTGCCGCAGACGCCTTTCAGCAGAGCAGACGGGTCGCGCACCCGGAAAGGAAAATAAACCTGAGTGGCCTGGCAGAATCGGCATCTCTGCGGACATCCCCGGCTCGCCTCAATAGCCACACGGTCAAAAACAACTTGAATATCTGGGACAACGATCTTCTCCGGGAAGGGAATTTTTCCGAGCGGGGCAAAAACTCTTTTTTTAACCCGGTCGGGCGCCTTGTTTTTGGGCTGCCGGACCAGGAGCGGAGAACCCGGAGGCCTGAAACAGCTGTACAAACCTGGGATATAGACGCCATGGATCTTGGCCAGGTCATTCAAGATCTCGACTTTTCTGGCTCCGCTTTTCCGCAAAAAAACGTATTTTTCGGCAATCTCACGAAACCCTTCCTCCCCGTCTCCCAGGAAAAAAGCATCAAAAATATCCGACAGGGGCTCAGGGTTGAATGCGCCCGGCCCCCCGGCGATGACCAAAGGGTCCCTGTCCCCCCGTTCTTCCGCCAAAAAAGGAATTCTGCCGAGGTCCAGGATCGTCAAAATGTTAGAATAGTTGAGCTCGTAGAGGAGAGAAAACCCGAGGACGTCAAAATCGGCCAGTGGAATTTTGTTTTCCAAGGACAAGAGCGGAATCCCCCTAGACCGGAGGTGTTCCTCCAGGTCGGGCCAGGGAGCAAAAACCCGTTCCGCCAAGAACTCAGGGCGAGAATTGAGAACAGCATAGAGAATCTTCTGGCCCAAATAGGACATGCCGATTTCATAAACATCGGGAAAGACGAGAGCGATCTTGGCCGCAACAGTCCCCGGATCCTTTTTTGTCTCGTTCCACTCGCCGCCGATATACCGGCCGGGCTTCTCAACCTGCTTGAGAATGTCCTGGAGGTCTTGCTCGTAATCCATTCCCTAAATATTGACGAATCTTCTCATTTTGATATTCACAACAAGGCTCACGGCCAGGAAGCTTGTCAGAAGGGAGGAGCCTCCGTAGCTCAGCAGCGGGAGGGGGATTCCGACAATCGGAAAGAGCCCAATGACCATAGCGACATTCACGAGAACCTGAAAACTGAACATCATACTGACAATGAAAATTATGTATACACCGGTTCTGTCCCTCGATTTTGCGCAAGAACTAAAAAGCCTAGCGATAAATAAAAAATACAGGATCAAAACGCCCGTCACGCCGAGAAACCCGAACTCTTCCCCGACGACAGAGAGGATAAAATCTGTATGCCGGGCGGGCAGAAATCTCAGCTGGCTCTGCGTCCCCTTTTTGAACCCTTTGCCGGAGAAACCTCCCGAGCCGATGGCAATCTTCGATTGGAGGATCTGATAGCCTGAGCCCCGGGGATCCATTCCCGGAAAAATAAGCGTCGTCAATCTTTTTTTCTGATAATCCTTGAGGACGAGATTCCAGCCGGCAACGCCGAGCAAGACCGAAAAAATAAGAATCAAGGCCAGGGCCCTTCGTTTGAGTCCGGCAAGAATCAAAGCGCCCAAGAGAAGCGGGAGATAGCTCACCGCCGTCCCAAGGTCTGGCTGCGAAGCGACCAGGATGGAAAAAGCGGCCGTGAGTCCGCTGCTTGCCATAACGGCGCCCAGAGAAACATAATTCTTCTTGTATTCGGAAAACATCTGCGCCAGGACAAGAATGAGGGCGATTTTGGCCAGCTCGGACGGCTGAACCTGAAAATACCTCAGCTTGATCCAGCTCTCTCTCGCCGTGATTTGACCGAACAGCAGCATTCCCGCAAGGACCGCGGCGATCAGGCTATAAAAATAGAAAGAATAGGTTGTCAAAACCGTGTAATCCACGGCAAGAAAAAGGAAAAGAAGCACCAGGCTCACGCCGATAAAGAGCATTTGCTTGAGATAATACTTCCCCGGCAGGTAATGAGAGGAGCTGTAGACGGCCAGGACGCCGACGAGAGAAATCAAAACTAGAAGGATGATCAGGAACCAATCAATGTTCTCGATGTGCCGCCGGTCAATCATATTTATCCTTATACAGGGTGAACAATTCCTTGGCCAATGGAGCCGCTGTAGCACCCCCCATTCCCCCGTATTCGACCAGGACCGTGATAACAACCCGCGGATTGTCCCGCGGTGCAAAACCAGTGAACCAGGAATGAGTTTTGATCTCCTTACCTAGCTTCGCCGCTCTTTCTCTGCTGATGAGTTGGGTCGAACCCGTTTTCCCGCAGACATCAAATTCTTCAACCATCGCAGAATAGCCTGTGCCTCCCTCATTCACGGACTTCCACATGCCCTTAATGACCTTCTCGAACGTTCCAGCGCTGATTATTTGCGCGGCCGAATCCGATTTCTGCTCGGCCTGTTTCAGAGCCTCGGGTGGAAACCTGAAAAGATGGGGGACGACTTTTCTCCCCCGGTTGGCCAAGATCGCAGTGTGGCAGGCCACCTGGAGTGGGGTGACAAGCAATGGTCCCTGGCCAATGGACAGGGAGATTGTCTCTCCCGCGTACCATTCGCTTTTTCGAACCGTTCGGCTCCATTCTTCTGTCGGAACAAGACCCTCTTTTTCACCCGGCAAGTCAATTCCGGTGAGACTTCCCAGCCCCAGGGCTTTGGCGTATTCAGCGATCCTCTCGAGTCCCAGCCTGCGGCCGGCGTTGTAAAAATAGATATTGCAGGAGTGCTGAATGGCCTGCGGCAAATTCTGGACTCCGTGTCCTCCGGCAAACCAGCACGAAAAAGGGCGCCCATAAAAATGAGTGGTGCCACCGCAGAAGAATGTCGTCTGCTCAGTGATCTGCCCGCTGCTCAGAGCGCCCAGTGCGATCGTCGGCTTGAAAACAGACCCGGGCGCGTAGAGGCCGCGAATAGCACGATTCTCCAAAGGATCGTCGGGCCGGTTGATGAGCTCCATCCACTCCCGGGGAGTGAACCGGGAAATGAACTTGTTGGGATCGTATGTTGGAAAACTGGCCAGGGCCAAGACCTCTCCTGTGCGGGGGTCCAGAGCGACAATGGCCCCTTCCCTTCCCTCCAGCAGTTGCGTTGCTCTGCTCTGGAGGTCAAAATCAAGCGTGAGCTGGATGTTGTGTCCCGGCGAAGGGTCAACTCTTGCTACTTCGCCGCGGCTTCGTCCGAGGCTGTCAACGACCTCGGTCAGTCTGCCGTCCGCCCCAACAAGGAAGGATTCATATTCTTTTTCTACACCCGTGCGGCCCACAAGGTCGCCAAGATTTCTCCCCTTATAAAAATCGGACTTCATCTCCTCTGGGGTCAGCTCCTGCATATAGCCAATCACATGAGCCGCCAGGATGGAAAACGGATAGAACCGCCTGGGGTCGGCTTCGACCACCAGCTCAGGGAAATCCAGCTTCTGAGCTTCAATCCGGGAGACTTCCCGCAAATCCAAGTTGTCCTTGATAATAATCGGCTTGAACAGAGGAAAGGACGCGTACTTGGCGATTCTCGCTTCGAGGTCGCTTTCTTCGATCCGCAAGAGACGGCTGATACTTTTTACGGACTGCCTGAAATCCTGGCAATTCTCCCGGATCAACGACGCTTTGAACGAGCCAGCGTTATCAGCAAGGATCACATCATTGCGGTCCGTAATCAGCCCCCGGGGGGCAGAGATCACGCTTTCGCGAGTGCGGTTCGCCTCCGAGAGAAACCAATATTTCTTGAAATCAAGCACCTGGAATTTCCAGAAAAAGAAAAGCAGCAGGAGAAACAGAATGCTCACAGCAAAAAACGCCTGCTTCGCCCTCAGCAGAATGAGGGAGAGGTCTTCGTAGAAACTGTTTTTTTCTATTTTCACGATTTAGAGGCCTTCTTCCCTTCTCCTCCGCACGATCTGGAACGCCAGGGTCACCACAAGCGCCGTGGCCATAGGCTGGAGCAAAACGAGCCCGCCTCCGAGGGCGAGCCGCTCGCCGAAAAGAAAAAAGACCAGGAATTTCCAGAAGGCGAGCTCAGCAAAGGAAACGACGAGCAGAAAAACAATATTACGCGTCACGGGGATCACATTGATTTTTCGAGAAACAAGTCCTGCCGTGAACCCCAGGAGGGTCTTGGTCAACCCGGCCACCCCGAAAACCCCCAGGGAAAAAGAATCCTGGAGAAGCCCACACACCGTTCCCATGACTGCTCCAAAGACTTCATGTTTGGTCAGGCTGAAATAAAGAACAACCCAGGAAAAGGCATTCAACACAAAGAGGAGTGGCGCGGAAATCTTGCCCAGAACTGTCTCGAGGATCACGGCAAGGATGATTCCCACAGCCGCTTCAAATAGGCTTTTCATGCGTCCTGTTAATATAATTCTCTCAGGTCGACGGCCAAAACAGCCACCTCATCAAGTTCTGCAAAATCGAAATACGGATCCACGATGATTTTTTTGAACAGGGTCGCATCTTCAGAGACGGAGATGATCTTGCCCACGGGAATCTCGGCCGGGTAGATCCCCTCGAACCCCGAGGTGCTGACCTCTTCACCCTCCTCGATGCCCTTGTTGGTCCTGAGGACGTACTTCATCAGACATTTTCCGTCCGCGTAGCCCGACAGGATGCCGATGACCTTCTGGCGTTCGGAGAGAACCCCGACTCCGCTTTCCTTGTCGGTAATGAGCTGAACCCTTGCCTCCTTAAAAAAGATCGGCTCAATCACGCGTCCGACAAGACGGCCGTTCTTGTCCAGGACAACCATGTCCTTCTTCAGGCCGTTGAGCGAGCCTCTGTTCAGGACGACCGACTTATAAATGTCGCTTGAATTGAACCCGATCACGGAACAGACAAGGATGGAGCGAGAAATCGTCGCCAGCTGCTCCTGGATCTCTGTCGCGTTCCTGAATTTCAGCAGCATATTTCGGAAGGCCTGGTTCTCTTGTCGAAGCAGAAAAATTTCGTCCCGCATATCTTGATTCTGCCGCTGGACATGGCGCAGATAGAAATAGTTTTTCCAGAACCCGCCCAAATACTTAAAGAAGGAAACAACCCCGTGCTGGACCGGGGTAAACACGGCAAAAAAGGCACGCTCAAGATATGTCGGTTGGTCCCCTTTGGGGACCTGGAGAGAGATCAGGATCAGATGGAAAAAAACCAACCCGGCAAAGAAGGCAAGTTTTCTTCTCTCTTTCAGGGAAAAGGGCATGAATATTCAGTTCAACCGGCGCCTCTCTAATCGAGGGCAATCTTCTTTAGGAGATCAAGGTCATCCAGGAGCCTCCCTGCTCCGAGCACAACGCTCGTCAGAGGATCATCAGTGACAAAAACAGGCAGCTGGGTTTCCTCGCGCAAGCGTTTGTCGAGGTTCTTGAGGAGGGCCCCGCCGCCGGTCAAGACAATGCCCCGGTCAATGATATCGGCAGAAAGCTCGGGAGGGGTCTTTTCCAAAGCGATTCTAACAGCATTGACGATGGCGGCGACCACATCCTCGAGCGCCTCCCGAATTTCCTGATCGTCAATGACAATGGTCTTAGGAATCCCCTCGCGCAGATCACGCCCTTTGATCTCCATCGTCAAGGGTTCATCCAAAGGATAGGCCGACCCGATCTGCATCTTGACAAACTCGGCGCTTTTTTCGCCGATCAGCAGGTTGTATTTCTTCTTCAGATATTGGATGATCTCCTCATCCATCTCGTTGCCGGCAACCCTGATAGAATGGTTGAAGACGATCCCGTCAAGAGATATGACGGCGATATCGGTGGTGCCGCCGCCCACGTCGACGATCATGTTCCCTGTCGGCTCGGAAATCGGTAGGTCCGATCCCACCGCTGCCGTCATGGGTTGCTCCACAAGATAGACCTCGGACGCTTTGGCCCTCATGGCTACGTCTTTCACGGCCCGCCGCTCGACCTGGGTGATGCCCGTGGGAATGCCGATCACGATCCTCGGCCGCAGCCAGAAGCCCCGATTGTTGGTCGCCTTTTTAATAAAATAGTCAAGCATCTTCTCGGCAATCTCAAAGTCGGCGATCACTCCATCGCGCATCGGCTTGATCGCCGAGACACTCGCCGGCGTTTTCCCCAGCATTTCCTTAGCCCGGCTCCCGACGGCTTCGACTTTTCCAGTTGTCTTATTGACGACAACAATCGAAGGTTCCTGGACGATGATTCCCCGTCCCTTGAGGAAGACGAGCGTGTTGGCTGTTCCCAAGTCTATGGCCAGGTCACAAAAGAGCCTTTCCTTGAACCAGCTGATCATACTCATTGTTTTCCTGCAATCTTATTTTATTCTATTTTAGAGCATTCTGATTTGCAAGGCAAATAAACAATCTAATTTCTTGACTTGGAGAGACATATTTTAATATACATAAAGGCAACGCACTTTTAAAGGAGTGAGGGATGAGCTATCAACCTTATGTCCCCGAAAAGACCAACCTGAGAGAGTTTACCCTGAAAGCCCTGATCTTGGGTGTCATCATGACTGTCATCCTGGGCGCTGCCAATGCCTACTTGGGTCTGCGGGCGGGCATGACGATTGCGGCCACGTATCCTGCGGCTGTCATCGGGATGGCCGTTCTCAAGCTGATGAGGGGGTCCATCCTGGAGGAGAACATGGCCAGGACGGTGGGATCCATCGGCGAATCCGTCGCTGCAGGCGCAATCTTTACCATTCCGGCATTCATCATCTCCGGCGCCTGGCTGAAATTTAACACCATCGAGGCCTACCTCAGATCGTCGGCCCTGATGTTCGTTGGCGGCCTCTTGGGCATTATGTTCGTGACTTTCCTGAGAAGGGTCATGGTCACAGACCCGGAGCTTTTATTTCCTGAATCTGTGGCCGCGTCCGAGATCCATAAAGCCGGGCAGAAAGGCAGCCAGGGAGCCAAGTTCCTTTTTCAAGCAATGGGAGTGGGCGCGCTCATCTACGCCCTGGGCGTCGTCCGGATTTTTGCCGCGAGCAAGGAGTTCATTATCAAGGTGGGCAAGATCGGGTTGAGTTTTGTTCGCCTGGGCACCGCCCAGGATGCTCCGAAAGTGGTCGGAGGAGGAACCGTCGCTGTGGCCGGTCCAGGAATATATCCCGCTTATGTCGGGGTTGGCTACATTATCGGTCCGCGTCTGGCCTCGCTCAATTTCGCCGGGGGAGTCCTGGCCTGGGGACTTTTTGCTCCGCTTCTGATGTTCTTCCTGGGTCCCCAGCTCGTCGAAAAATTCTACGGCCCTGGTATGGCTGTGGCCGATGTCGGCTGGTCCGACATGATGCTCAATGTCTGGAAATTCATCATTCGGCCGATCGCCGTCGGAGGGATGCTTGTGGGTGCCGGCTACACCCTCTTCCGTATGCGCAAGAACCTTGCCGCCGGCATGAAGCGCTCGATCGGCGACGTCAGGAAGGCGACCGGACAGGTCCAGGTCACCTCCCGCATCGAAAAGGACCTCAATATCCGCCTGGTCCTCGGTATACTGGCAATTACCTTCGTCATGATGATCTTCGTCTATAAAATATTTTCCGGGACCTTCGCCTCGGCGCTCCTGGCCGCTGCAGTCATGGCCGTGGCCGGGTTCTTCTTCGCGGCCGTGTCAGGGAACCTCGTCGGCCAGATCGGATCTTCCAACAACCCCATCTCCGGGCTCACTTTGTCCACGCTCATCATTGCGGCCCTTCTTATGGTTGTCATAGGAGCCACAGGGGCTAGCGGTGTGGCCGCCGTGCTCGGTGTTGCCGCTGTAGTGTGCGTCTCCTCGGCTGTGGCCGGGGAGATGCTCCAGGACCTCAAGGTCGGACACATCCTTGGCGGAACTCCCTGGAAGATGCAGGCTGGAAATATTTTTGGAATCCTGTTCGCGTCTCTGGCTCTTTATTTCCCCCTGCTTGTCCTTCATGGAGCTTTCACCTTCGGCAGCAGGGAGCTCTCCGCACCCCAGGCCGGGCTGATGGCCGCGCTGGCTCAAGGGATCGTCGGCAAAGAGATGGCCTGGCCTCTGGTCATCGTGGGGATGCTAATGGGCTTCGCCTTCATTTTGGTGCAGGTGAGGTCCCCTATGCTTGTGGCTGTGGGGATGTATCTCCCGTTAGAAACGACCTTTGCTATTTTCTGCGGCGGAATGATCAAGGGGATGGTGGACCGGATATCCAACCGCAAAGCGCTCAACCCGGCCCAGAAGACGCGCGTGGAGAACGTCGGAGTCCTCCTGGCCTCGGGCCTCATCGCCGGAGAAGCTCTGACCGCCCTGGTTCGCGCAACCTGGAAATTCATGTTCTTCCAGAAAGTGGTGGGGGTAGACGTTCCGGAGATTTTTGCCAATGCCAGCTATTACATCGGCTTGGCCGTTCTCGTCCTGATCGGCGCCTATTTGATTTTCATTCCGTTGCGCAGCGCCGGCAAGGCAGACGAACCGCCCCCACCGTCTGCGATTGTTTAAAGCGATAAGTTTTTATAATAGGTTCTGCCAAAATGCCCATTCTCGAAATCATTAAGTACGGAAATCCCATCCTCGCGCAGGTGGCCCAGCCCGTTCAGAGAATGGACGAGGAAATCCTCCGGCTCGCTCAGGATATGGTTCTAACAATGCATGCCGCTCCGGGCATTGGGCTGGCCGCGCCGCAAGTGAACGTGAGCAGGAGATTGATAACGATCGACCTTTCCGTTGGGGAAAATCCAGATGATCTCATCATCCTGGCGAACCCTGAGTTCCTCGAGGCCGAAGGTGAGACCATCCAGGAGGAGGGCTGCCTTTCCGTCCCCGGGATTCAGGAGAAAGTGAAAAGGCCGGGCCGGGTTCGTGTGAAAGGGATCGACATCGGAGGCAAAGATAGAGTCATCGAAGCCAGCGGTCTTTTGGCGCGTGTCTTCTGCCATGAAATCGATCATATCAATGGAAGATTGTTTATAGAAAACCTGTCTCCCCTGAAAAAGGCTCTTATCAAGAAAAAGCTCAGAAGGGAGCAGTCAATCGGCCCAGAGGGATGAGGGTTATATTTTTTGGAAGTCCGGCCATCGCTGTGCCGTTCTTGGAAAAACTCCTGCTGACGGGACACACAGTCGAGTCCGTCGTCACGCAGCCGGATCGGCCGTCCGGAAGAGGAAAGATCACCAAGGCTCCCCCCGTTAAGCAGTTCGCCCAAAAACGGGCAATCCCAGTTTTTCAGCCCGCCAAAATCCGGCAGGCTGAAGAGGTCACGGCGGAAATTAAACAGATCAACCCGGATATCAACATCGTCGTTGCCTACGGGCAGATCATCCCAGCTTCAATAATCTATCTGCCCAGGTTCAAATCGATCAATGTTCACTTTTCCCTTCTTCCGAAATATCGAGGGGCCGCGCCGGTTCAATGGGCCATCCTGAATGGCGAGAAAAAAACTGGAGTCACCATCTTCGAGCTCAATGAAAAAATGGATGAAGGAGACATCCTGGCTACCGAGGCAACAGACATCCTCGAGAGCGAGAATGCCCCGCAGTTGGAAGCGCGGCTTGCTCAAATGGGGACAACATTGCTTATTGATACACTCGCGAGAATCCAGGATGTTCGGCCCATCCCTCAGGATCACTCTCAAGCGTCATACGCCCCTCGCTTGAACAAAGAGCAGGGCCGCATTGACTGGACGAAAGACGCTCAGCGGGTGGACAGAACGGTTCGAGCTCTGACTCCCTGGCCGGCGGCCTTCACTTTCTTCAAGGGTCAGCGAATCATTGTTCATGCTGGCCGGATTAAAGCTGACCGAGGATTCTCGGGCCTGCCGGGCCAGGTGCTCGAGGCAAAAAAAGCCGGGGTTGAGGTGGGCTGCGGACACGGTGGCGTTTATGTTATAGAGCGTCTCCAGCAGGAAAACAAAAAGGTCTTGGATGCCGCGGAGTTCCTGCGCGGGACGAAGATCAATCCTGCAGATTTTCTTGAATGAGGGGGGAACGGCGGATTCTTATTCTTCGAGGATATAATTGTAGGGGTTTTTGGGACGGTTATTCACCCGGACTTCATAGTGGAGATGGGGACCTAAGGCCTTGCCCGTTTTTCCGACAAGACCGATCACGTCTCCTCTTTTGACTTTTTGCCCTCCCCTGATCAGAACCTTGCTGAGATGGAGATAGTGGGTGGTTACGCCGCTGCCGTGGCTCAGGACGATATTTCTGCCCGCCATCTTGTCCAGTCCGATGGAAAGAACGATGCCGTCAGCAGTCGCGACAACCGGGTTTCCAAAATTTGTGGCGATGTCGATTCCGTAATGGAACGTCTTCTGACCTGTGAACGGGTCAAGCCGCTGAGTGAAGGGGGAGCTGACCCAGCCGATGGTCGGCCAGATCGTCGGAGTAAAGGCCAGCTTCACGGCCTGCATTTCAAAATAGCTAGTCAGAACGTTCAGATCTTTCCCGATGTCCTCAGCTTTTTGGGCAAGTTCCTTGGCATCCTGGAGGGTGACGCCTTGGGCTGAGGAGGGAACGGCCGGCACGGCCTGATCATCTATTCCCTCTGTTGGCCCTCCTCCGATTCCCATCTCTTGCATGACTTCAGGGGATTTGAGTCCAGCCATGACACTCAGCTTCTTGGTGTAACTCTCGTAATCCTTGATCGTTTGCTTCAGTTTCCTGACCGAGTTCTCGTAATCAGCCAAGAGCTGACCTTGTTCAGTGGTCTGCTTGAGCAGCTCTTTATACTTCGCACGAGTAACATTCATGGTGAAATAATCAACCATAAAGACAATCACAACAAGGACGCAAGAAACGCAAACGCCCAAGAGGGCCTTAAGAGCTCGATGGGAAAGGGTGATGGTCTTAAACCTCTTGGCGCAGTGGGGAACAATAATCAAAGAAAATCGCTTTTTTGCCATAAACCCTCCCTTTGATTACCAGATTAAAAAATCAAAGTCAAGGGGTTAACTTTATTTTTTTTCGGAAGCAGGGAAATTTTCCCTGATCCACCTGACAATATCTTGAGTGGATGTGCCTGGCAGGAAGATTTCCCGGATGCCTAATTTTTTCATTTTGGGGATGTCTCTTTCAGGGATGATCCCACCGGCAATGACAGGGATATCCCCCGCGCCCTTCTCCTTGAGAAGCTTGATAATTTTGGGGAAAAGAATGGGATGAGCCCCAGAGAGAATGCTCAGGCCGATGAGGTCCACGTCTTCCTGGATAGCGGCATTGACAATCTCTTCGGGCGTTCGCCGTAAACCTGTATAGATAACTTCCATCCCGGCATCCCGCAGGGCGCGGCAGACCACTTTGGCGCCGCGATCGTGCCCGTCGAGTCCAGGCTTGGCCACTACGATCCTTATTTTTTTGCTCGACATCGCTTCCTCCCTGACTTGGCCCTCCCCTTTCAAAACATGATGGGTTCCTGATAACCTCCGAAGATTTCTTTCAATGAATCCATGATCTCTTCCAAGGAGGCGTATGTTTTGACGCAGTTCAAAAGATAAGGCATGAGATTCAGGTCATCCGCGGCCGCCTTTTTCAACTCTGCAAGAGACCGCCTAACCCTAGCCTGGTTTCGCGAACGCCTGACCTCCCTCAGCCGGGCGAGCTGCTGGCGGGCAACGGCCTCATCAATGCACAAGATCGGGATCGGCTCGTGCTTCATCTCAAAAGCGTTTACCCCGACGATGATTTTTTCCTTTCTGTCCACGGCCGTCTGATACTGATACGCGCTATCCGCAATCTCTCTTTGCGGGAATCCGAGCTCGATGGCTTTGACCATTCCTCCCATATCGTCGATCTTCTTGATGTATTCACCGGCTTCCTTCTCCATGTCCCGGGTCAGAGCCTCCACCATATAGGCTCCTCCCAAAGGATCAATGGAGTTGGGCACGCCGCTTTCGTGGGCGATGATCTGCTGGGTCCTCAGGGCAATAGTGACGGCCTCTTCCGAGGGCAAAGCATAGGTTTCATCAAGCGAATTGGTGTGCAGGGATTGGGTCCCTCCGAGCACGGCCGCCAGCGCCTGGATGGTGACGCGAACAATATTATTATACGGCTGCTGGGCCATTAGAGAGACTCCGGATGTTTGGGTATGGAACCGCAACCACCAGGACCTGGGGTTTTTGGATCCAAATCGTTCCCTCATTATCCTCGCCCAGATTCGTCGGGCGGCCCTGAACTTGGCGATCTCCTCAAAAAAATCATTGTGCGAGTTGAAGAAGAAGGACAGACGGGGTGCAAAATCATCGAGTTCGAGGCCTCTCTTGAGGGCCCACTCCACATACTCGATCCCGTCTCTGATGGTGAACGCCAATTCCTGAACGGCGGTCGCGCCCGCTTCCCGGATATGGTATCCCGAGATCGAGATGGTGTTCCAGCGAGGAACTTCCTGAGCCCCGTATTCAAACGTGTCGACGATCAGTTTCATCGAAGGCCGCGGGGGGAAGACGAAAGTCTTTTGGGCAATGTATTCCTTGAGGATATCATTTTGAATCGTCCCGGAGATAACCTTGGGGGAAATGCCCCGCTTCTGGGCGACGGCAATGTACATGGCCCAGAGTACGGCCGCCGGTGCATTGATCGTCATCGAGGTGGTGATCTTATCCAAAGGGATGCCTTTGAAGAGGATCTCCATGTCGGCCAGGGTATCGATGGCCACCCCACACTTGCCGATTTCTCCCCTCGCCAGCGGATTATCAGAGTCTATTCCCATTAGGGTTGGGAGATGAAAGGCGACGCTGAGTCCGGTCTGTCCATGGGAAAGAAGATACTTGTAGCGTTTGTTTGTATCCTCGGCCGTCCCGAATCCGGAGAACTGACGCATCGTCCAGAGACGGCCCCGGTACATGGTCGGGTGGACTCCCCGAGTGAAGGGATATTCACCGGGATAGTTCAAGTCTTTGAGATAATCAGATCCCAATATATCGGCAGGAGTATAGAGTTCTTTGATTTGTCTTCCCGAGACAGTAGTAAAAGCTTTCTTCGGGAGGCAGGCGTCCACTCCGGCCCGGCGGTATTTTGTTTTCTTCCACTTCTCATAGGACGCTTCCAAACTCGCTGCCTTGGGCTTCCGTTCTGCCAACCCCGTCTCCTCCTTGTTTTCGAGAAAACCTAGAACATCAGAACTGAGCGAGAAAAATCCTGAGCCGAGTCAAAGCCCAGGCCCGTCAGTCCTCTGTGACAATGAAGACCAAGTCGTGTTCCCGGACATGCGATTCCACCCGCAACCCGAATGATTCTCCCTTCTTGGCCGAAGTCACGTTGCAATGTTCGACCTGCATGGATTCGACTTTTTGGTAGAGGTCAGTTGTGTGCCCTTTGATATGAATGGTGTCGCCAACCTTGAGGCTTCCCTTTGTCAGCTCGACCACGCCCACACCGATCTTGGAGAAATAATGGGTAATTCTTCCGATCTCTTCCTCCATCTCGTCCTCCTTCCTGTGGATACGCCAAAAGTTACCAGAAAAGGCAAATTTTGGCAAGACGCAATTTTTATCAGGCGCGTCTTGGGATTAAAGCTATCCGCTCAGGACGGCGCCGCCGTTGACGTTGATGACCGCCCCAGTGATATGCCTTGACAAGTCTGAGGCCAGGAACAGGATTGGCCCTGCGATATCCTCAGGCGGAGGAATTCTCTTCAGGGGGATGGACTGCCGGACGCTCTCCTTGAACCCGGGATCGCTGAAGACCTCGGCGCACATGTCTGTGTCTACCCAGCCCGGCGCGACAGCGTTGACCCTGATATTGTAAGGGGCCAACTCTACTGCCCAGGACTTGGTCAAGGCGTTCACCGCACCCTTGGTCGCCGCGTAATGCGAATGGAACGCCTCTCCGCGGATCGCCGCGGTCGAGGCGACATTGATGATCCAGCCTTGCATTTTCTTTTTCATGTGCGGGACGACGGCGTTGGTGACATAAAAGACAGAGTCAAGGTTGATCTCCATCGTCTCTTTCAGGACCTCGCTGACCATAGCTCCCATCTCCAGGTATGTCCAGACCCCGGCATTATTCACCAGGACATCCACGCCGCCAAGTTCTTTGATGACGGCCTCGACCATCTCGTTCGCTTTTTTTTCTTTAGAAATATCGGCTTTCAGAAGCAGACATTTTCGTCCCAAGTCCTCGACTTCCGCCCTGACCTCCTCGGCCGCCGCGGTATTGGACACATAATTTATGGCAACGTCGCTTCCGGCTTGGCCGAACAAAATAGCGGTGGCCCGGCCGATGCCGCGCGACCCGCCCGTGATGAGTGTTCTTTTTCCGGCTAAATCGATTACCATCATACCTTCTCCTCCGGCTTTGCCCGAGCAGGCATTGAATTCATCCTGAATTATCTCACGGCCAATTCAGAACCTGGCACCGGTATAGTGCAGAGTAAAATCGCCCATCTCATCGAATTGCAGATAGCGGTAGATCTTGTCCTGATTGGGCAGGAGTTTTTCTGCCACAATCGATAGATACTCTTCGGCCTTGGGCAGACAGCCCTTGATTGCGGCCACAGCAGCCAATTCCGCCGAGCCCAGATAAACCCTGGCTCCGTCCCCCATCCGGTCGTCGAAATTGCGCGTCGATGTGGAAATAACAGTAGCGCCCGGGCTGACCCTGGCCTGGTTTCCCATGCAGAGAGAACAGCCGGGAATCTCTGTGCGCGCCCCGATTGAAGAATAGATGGAATAAAAGCCTTCCCTCATCAATTGAGCCGCATCCATTTTTGTCGGAGGCGTCAGCCAGACCCGCGTCTTGACACAGCCCGCGCCCTCAAAAATCCTGCCGGCGGCTCGGAAATGGCCGATATTGGTCATGCAGGAGCCGACAAAAACTTCATCAATCCTGTCGCCGGCGACTTCTGAAAGAAGCTTCACATCATCGGGATCATTGGGACAGGCCAGGATTGGCTCGCGGATCTCGGAGAGGTCCACCTCGATGACTGCCGCATACTCCGCCCTTTCGTCTCTTCGGAGGAGGACGGGCTTTTTAAGCCACTTTTTTGAGGCCTTAATTCGCTTCTTGAGCGTCTCCGCACACTCATAGCCTTCTTCGATCATCTTCTCCATCAGGGCAATGTTGCTCTTCAAGTATCTGGCGACATTTCCCTCATTAATTGAGATAACCGCTCCGGCCGCCGACCTTTCGGCCGACGCGTTGGTCAGCTCATAAGCTTGCTCGACAGTCAAGTCCTCCAGCCCTTCCATCTCCAGAATCCGGCCGTTGAAGACGTTTTTCTTCCCTTTCTTGGCCACGGTCAGAAGGCCTTGTTGAATGGCGAAATATGGAATAGCGTTGACGACATCCCGCAAAGTGATGCCGGGGTTCAGTCTGCCCTTAAATTTCACCAAAACAGACTCGGGCATATCCAGGGGCATGAACCCCAAAGCACCGGCAAAAGCAACGAGCCCGGAACCAGCAGGCAGGCTGAGTCCGAGGGGAAAACGTGTGTGGGAGTCGCCGCCCGTGCCCATGGTATCAGGCAAAATAAGCCTGTTCAGCCAGGTATGGATAACGCCATCGCCTGGCTTGAGGGAGACGCCTTTGCGGTCGATGATGAATTGCGAGAGCGTCTTGTGCATGTTCACGTCGGACGCCTTCGGATAGGCTGCCGTATGGCAGAACGATTGCATGAACATCTCGGCCTGGAATTCGAGGCAGGCGAGCTCCTTGAGTTCTTCGGCTGTCATCGGTCCTGTCGTATCCTGGGAACCCACGGTCGTCATCTTGGGCTCGCAGGCGCTTCCCGGCAGGATTCCTTTGCTGCCGCAGGCCTTCCCGACTATTTTTTGGGCCAAGGAATAGCCCTGCCCGCGCCTTGGTTTCGGGTTCTCGGGCAGGGTGAATATTTCCGCTTCGGGCAGTCCGAGGGCTTTGCGGGCTTTATTGGTCAAAGCGCGGCCGATGATCAGGTTGAGGCGGCCCCCAGCGCGGTACTCATCCTTGATAGTGGGTGGCTTGAATTCAAATGCGGCAATACTCTCCCCGGCTTCGTTTTTGATAAGGCCGGTCTTCGTCTCGATGGTGATAGCATCGCCTGTCCTGAGTTTGCCCACATCCGCCCGGAGCGGCAATCCGCCGGAATCCTCCGTTGTATTGAAAAATATCGGCGCGATCAGGCCTCCGATAACGACCCCGCCCCGGCGTTTGTTCGGGATGAAAGGGATGTCCTCCCCGATATGCCACATCAAAGAATTGCAGGCGGATTTCCTGGAAGAGCCAGTTCCAACGACATCACCGACAAAAACAACATTGTACCCTTCGTCGCGGAATTTCTTGATCGTGGCGAGGCCGCCGGGAAATCTCGTTTCACCCATAGAAAGAGCATGAAGAGGGATATCCGGCCGGCTCCAGGCATTCTTAGCCGGGGAAAAATCATCGGTATTGATCTCGCCCTCAACTTTAAAGACCTTAAGCTTGAATTTTTCGGGCATTGCCGGCCTGGCAAGAAACCATTCCCCATTGGCCCAGGAGAGGAGGACCTCTTTAGCATACGGATTCGTCTTCGATTTCTCGGCCACCGTATCAAAAGCGCCATACACAAGAACGGTCTGCTTGAGGGCTTTCGCAGCTTCGGTCGCGAGCCCGGAGTCATCCAGACACTCAACAAGCGGATTGATGTTGTATCCGCCGAGCATCGTTCCAAGGATAAAAACAGCCTCTTTTTTGGAGACGACCGGAGACTGAACCAGACCACGGGCGACTTTGTCCAGCCATTCAGCCTTGACTTTGGCGGCCGGGTCCACCCCCGGCGAGACGCGGTTCTTCAGGAGGTTGAGCAGAAGCTCCTCCTTTCCCGCGGGCGGGCTCTCCAGATAACGACAGACCTCGGCGGTCTCTTCCGGGTTCAGGGGCAAAGGAGGTATCCCTTGTCTTTGCCGCTCGGCTTCATGCTTGAAATAAGATTCCAACATGGCCATAACTCCCTTCGTTGAGAATTCCATAGAGCGCATAACCTGTATAAAATGTTTGAGCGTTTTTGTCAAAACCATTTTTCCAGCCGTTGACAAAAAGACCGGCTGAAAATATATTTTCTGCAATTGAGAGGAGGATGAAATGAAAATAGGCATACTCGGAACAGGAGACGTTGGGCAACGGCTTGGCAGCGGATTTGCCGCGCTCGGTCACAACGTCAAGATGGGTACGCGCGATCCCCAGAGCGAAAAGGTTAAGGCTTGGGTGGCGAAGAATGGGCCGGCCGCATCGGCCGGAACCTTCCAGGAGGCCGCCGCCTTTGCAGAAGTCGCGGTCTTGGCCATCCTCTGGAGCGGGACGGAAAATGCTATCCGGTTGGCCGGTCCCAAGAATCTTGCGGGCAAGATAGTCATTGATACTACGAATCCCCTTGTCTTTTATCCTGACGCCCCGCCGGCGCTTGCCCTTGGCCACACCGATTCCGCGGGCGAACAGGTCCAGCGCTGGCTGCCGGAGGCACGGGTGGTTAAAGTGTTCAATATTGTCGGCAACGCCCACATGGTCCATCCCCAATTCCCTGGCGGGCCGCCGGACATGTTCATTTGTGGAAACGACAAAGCGGCTAAGGCGAAGGTGGCCGAGATCTGTTCTGCCTTTGGCTGGCCGACGATAGATATAGGGGGGATCGAAGGAGCGCGGCTGCTCGAGCCCCTCGCCATGCTCTGGATCCTTTACGGCGTGCTCTCAGACACCTGGAACCACGCCTTCAAGCTGCTGCGAAAATAGCTCCAAGATTGAATCGGGCTAGAATTTCTTGGGTGAAGATCTGACGGCAGGGAATTCCGTCTAATCCAGCCCCAGCTGCTTTCTGATCAGGGCACACAAGGTGTTTTTGATTTCGGGGTGGTGCGGCACGGGAGCTTTGCGGCTGGTTTTTGGGTTAATAAAGATGTCGTGATTCATCCCCTGCCGCTTTAGATAGCGTTTGGCTTCACGGAGTTCCTTGATGAGGGCGTCTCTCTTCATACTTCGACCTGGATCGCTTTTATTCTGCTCTTAACGACGGCGGAGAGGACCCTTTTTTCTTCAGCAATCATCAAACGGTAGGCTTCAAGGATATTGACCTTCAAGTCTTCAAGGGTTTCTCCCTGGCTGAAAATGCCCGGTACTTCTTTGAGGCGGCCAACAAACCAACCCTCATCCTGCCAGTATTCTAGGGTAAAAGACCTTGGCATTTTTTCACCTCGCGGACGAAAATCATACTGTTTTCCGAAAATTTAATCAATGCCGATGGACAATTGATTTTCGTCGGCCAAAAGTATAAAATCTGATTTCAATTTTGATGGCAAAGTTCAAAATTTGAAGGGAGGAATAATCATGGATCTTGCTGCCATTGAAAGGGCGAAAGAGCATTTCGGCAAAATTATCGAGGCGCAAATGCAGCGCATGGAGAGAGTCAAGTCTGCGCCCGACTGGATCGATTACGCCAAGATTAAGCCCATCAAGATTGGTGTTCTGGGCGGAGACGGAATCGGGCCGCATATCGCTAAAGACGCCAAAAGAGTCCTCGAATTCATGCTCCATGACGAGGTCAAGCAGGGAAAAGTCGCCATCAACGACATCGAGGGTTTGACCATAGAGAACCGCGCCGCCTGCGGAAAGCCGATCCCGGATGACGTCCTGGCCGAGATCAAGAAATATCATGTCACCCTCAAAGGCCCGACGACAACGCCGCGCAAAGGCGATCCCTGGCCGAATATCGAGAGCTGCAACGTGGCCATGCGGAAAGAATTGGATTTATTTGCCAACGTCCGGCCGGTCCGGGTTCCCAGGCTGGGGATCGACTGGATCTTTTTCCGAGAGAACACCGAGGACATGTACGCCCTCGGCCCGTTCGGGATCGAGGTTGACAAGGACATCGCCATTGATTTCCGCCTGATCAGCGCGCCCGGAGCCGACCGCATCTGCCGGCTGGCCTTCGAGCACGCCAAGAAGAACGGCCGCACCCGGGTGACCTGTGTCACAAAAGCCAACGTTGTTAAGACTACGGACGGTCGCTTCTTGGAGAATTTCTACCGCATCGCCAAAGAATACCCGGATATCCAGGTTGACGATTGGTACATCGACATTATGACCGCCAAGCTCGTTGACGAGAAGCGCCGCCGCGAGTTCCAGGTCATGGTCCTGCCCAACCTTTACGGCGACATCCTGACAGACGAGGCCGCCGAGTTTCAAGGCGGCGTCGGCACGGCCGGAAGCGCCAACATCGGAAAACAGTACGCCATGTTCGAGGCCATCCATGGCTCCGCGCCCCGGATGGTCAAGGAGGGCCGGGCTCAGTATGCCGACCCGGCCAGCATGATCCGTGCGGCGGCCATGATGTTCAACCACATCGGGTTCCCCGAAAGAGGCAAGAACCTGGAAATGGCGCTCGACATCTGCGGCCAGTATGAAAAGAAGCTCATCATCACCGGCCGTCCCAACGGCGCGACCGGAACCGCCTTCACAGATTATCTTCTGGAGACCCTCCAAGACCTGAAGCTCAAGGAAAAATGGAAGAGTTATGTCAAGGCCTGACCATGGTCTTAGTTGCGTAGAATAACACCGCCGAACTCGCGACAACATCCCGCTTGACTCATCAGGTAAATTTAAATATATTCTGAACTTCTCAATTTGAAACGTAAAATACGGAGGAGGTTTTAATGGCTTATCAGAGAAAAAAGATTGCGCTGATCGGCGGAGGCCAAATCGGTCAGATCCTGGCCATGCTCGTTTCGCAGAAAGAGCTGGGAGACATCGTTGTCCTGGATATCCCGGCCTACGAAAATCCTGTCAAGGGCAAAGCCCTCGACCTGATGGAAATGGCGCCGCACGGAGACTATGATGCCAACATCATCGGCACCTCGAACTACAAGGACATCGAGGGCGCGGACGTCGTCATTGTCACGGCGGGTAAGCCCCGCGAGGCCGGGATGACCCGGGAAGACCTGCTCAATGTGAACCTCAAAATCATCACCGAGGTCGCCAACGGCGTTAAGCAGTATGCGCCAAAAGCCTTCTGCATCATCCTGACCAACCCGCTCGATGCCATGGTTTATGCATTCTACAAGCTGACCGGTTTCCCCAAGAACCAGGTCGTCGGCATGGCCGGGGCGCTGGATACGGCTCGATGGCGCGCCTTCATCGCCATGGAACTTGGGGTGTCGGTCGCTGACGTAGCCGGAACGGTCCTGGGCGGACACGGCCCGGATATGGTACCGCTGCCCCGGTTGACAACCGTCGGCGGAGTTCCTCTGGCCGAGATCGCAACCAAGGAGCAGATTGACAAGCTGGCCTTGCGCACGCGCGAAGCGGGCACAGAAATTGTCAAGCTCTTCGGCAAGGGCAGCGCCTTTTTCAGCCCGGCCTGGAGCGCCGTCACCATGGCCGAGTCTTATCTCAAGGACAAGCGTCGGATCATCGCCTGCGCGGCCCTCTGCGAAGGCGAATATGGGATCCACGGCCTGTTCATCGGAGTCCCCTGCTTGATTACAGCCAAAGGTCTGGAGAAAATCTACGAAATCAAACTCACCGAAGAAGAAAACGCCCTGCTCCAGAAGACCATCGCCTCTGTGAAAAAGACCACCGAAGAAACAAAGCTGTAAAAGCTGAGGCCGGCAGAACAGTCAGGCGAAGGTTCTGAAAGATTAGGATCATGGCAGAACACAGGATTCAAACACCAGTCTCTGATGAGGTGATCGCGCAACTGCGCGCCGGGGACAAAGTTTTTATCACCGGCTATGTTCTCACCGGAAGAGACGCCGCCCATAAAAAACTCATCGACTTGATTAAAGAGGGAAAAGACCTGCCCGTGGACATCAGGGGCCAGTTTATTTATTACGTCGGCCCGACGCCGGCACGGCCCGGGAAGCCCATCGGCTCGGCCGGCCCGACTACGAGCTACCGGATGGATTCCTATGCTCCTGCGCTCCATGCCCTCGGCCTCAAAGGGACGATCGGCAAGGGCTCGAGGAGCAAGGAAGTCAAAGACGCACTGAAGAAACACAAGGCCGTGTATCTAGCTTCGGTGGGCGGGGCAGGAGCCTTGATCTCCAAGAGCATAGTGGGCTCGGAAGTCATCGCCTATCCGGAGCTCGGCCCGGAGGCCATCATCCGGCTCAAGGTCAAGGATTTCCCGTGCATCGTGATCAACGATATGTACGGCGGCGACCTCTACGAGGAAGGCAAGAAGAAATACCGGGTCGCTTAGCGCGGCGATCCGAACTAAAGGGCCATTCTCAGTCAAACCCGCAAGGCCAAACTGAGACGGCATTAGTGCGCTTACAAGGCAGCTTTGATTTTTCAGTAGGGAATACGGAGGTATTAACACAGTGAAAATCCACGAATATCAAGCCAAAAAAATCCTCAGCCAGTATGGCGTTCAGATTCCGCGGGGCGACGTGGCCGAAACTCCGGCCAAAGTCCGGGAAATCGCGGGGCAGATTGGCGGCCGCGTTGTTCTGAAGGCCCAAATTCATGCGGGCGGGCGGGGCAAAGGCGGGGGCATCAAGCTAGCCGCCAACCCCGAAGAGGCGGAAATGCTGTCCCGGCAGATGATCGGAATGACCTTGGTGACTCATCAGACCGGACCCGAAGGCAAGAAAGTCAAAACACTGCTGGTCGAGGAGGCTCTGGACATCGCCAAGGAGCTCTACATCGGGATCGTCATCGACCGGGCCAAGGAGTCGTCCGTGGTGATGGCCTCCCCAGAGGGCGGGGTGGAAATCGAGAAGGTCGCCGCCGAGTATCCGGAGCTAATCTTCAAGGAATGGGTCAACCCGTCTGCCGGTTTTCAGAGCTTTCAGGCTAGAAAACTCGCCTTCAAGCTCGGGCTGAGCGGCGAAACGCACAAGCAGGCGATCAAGTTCATCACCAACCTTTACAAGGCCTTCCAGGCCACCGACGCCTCGCTGGCCGAGATCAACCCCCTCCTCATTACCCTGCAGGGCAATGTCCTCGCCCTCGATGCCAAGATGAACTTTGACGACAACGCCGTGCCGCGGCATCCCGAAATCCTGGCCATGAGGGACCTGGACGAGGAAGAGCCCCTGGAAGTCGAAGCCTCCAGGTACAACCTCAATTATATCAAGCTCGACGGGAATGTCGGCTGTATGGTTAACGGCGCCGGACTGGCCATGGCCACCATGGATATCATCAAGTATTCTGGCGGCATGCCGGCCAACTTCCTGGACGTCGGCGGCGGCGTGACCGAGGAAGCCGTGACCAACGCCTTCAGGATCCTCGTCGCTGATCGAGACGTCAAGGCGGCGCTTATCAACATCTTCGGCGGGATCGTCCGCTGCGATATGATTGCCAGCGGCATCGTCAAAGCAGCCAAGGAACTCGGGACCAAGATCCCGATCGTCGTCCGGCTCGAAGGCACGAACGTCGACCTGGGAAAAAAGATCCTCGAAGAATCAGGGCTGGCTTTCACCTCCGCAAAAACGATGAAGGAAGCGGCCGAGAAGGTCGTCGCCCTAGCGAGAGAATAAGAGATAAAGGAGAAGACCATGAGCATCCTGATCGATAAAAAGACGCGAGTCGTTGTCCAGGGGATCACGGGCGGAGAAGGAACGTTTCATACGCAGCGGATGCAGGAATATGGAACCGACGTCGTGGCAGGGATGACTCCCGGAAAAGGCGGGATAATCCATCTCGGAGTTCCGATTTTTAATACGGTGGCGGAAGCGGTCGAAAAGGCTGGTGCAAACGCCGCGGCGATATTTGTTCCTCCGTTTTTTGCCGCCGACGCGATTATGGAGGCGGCCGACGCCGGCGTCAGCGTTATCGTCTGCATTACGGAGGGCATCCCAACCTTTGATATGATCAAAGTCAAGGCCTACCTCAAGGACAAACCAGTTGCGCTCGTCGGGCCCAACACTCCGGGAATCATCTCGCCAGGAAAATGCAAAATTGGGATCATGCCAGGCCATATCCATACGCCTGGGTCAATCGGCATCATTTCCCGCTCGGGAACCCTGACTTATGAAGCCGTCCAGCAGGTCAGCAAAGTCGGATTCGGTCAGTCCACGGCTGTCGGCATCGGTGGCGACCCGATCGTCGGCCTCAATTACATTGACCTCCTCAAGCTGTTCAAAAAGGACAAAGGGACAGAGGCCGTCATCCTCATCGGAGAGATCGGCGGCACGGCCGAGGAGGAGGCCGCGGAATACATCAAAAAAGAGTTCTCCAAGCCCGTGGTGAGCTTCATCGCCGGGCAGACCGCTCCTCCGGGAAGGCGCATGGGTCATGCCGGAGCAATCATTTCAGGCGGAAAGGGAACGGCCAAGGAAAAAATGGAAGGCCTCGAAGCGGCCGGAGTCTTTGTGGCCAAAAGCCCGGCGGAGATCGGCCTCAAGGTCAAAGAAGCGCTGGCCAAAGCCTGAAAAAATTCTATCGCTGATGACCAAGAAACTCAAGGTCGATTTCCATACGCATACGGCTGATGACCCGCAGGACTATATCAGTTTCAGCTCGACGGAGCTCATCGACAGGACCAGCAGACTAGGTTTTGATGCCCTTGCCATTACAAACCATGACATTGTCACCATCAGCCCGGAGCTAAAAAGGCACGCCGACGAACGCGGAATCCTTCTCTTGCCCGGGGTCGAGCTTACGCTCTCGCACAAGCACGTGGTCCTCATCAACCCGGAGCCCGAGAACGTTCCCAAGATGAAGGAACTCGAAGACTTGGCTGAAATCCGGAACGACCGAAACCTCATCATCGCTCCCCATCCTTTTTATCCCGGGTTCAAGTGCTTGTGGTCGAAGCTCGAAGACTATATTTCCTTATTCGACGCCGTCGAATTCTCATTCTTCTACAGCCGCTTGATTAACAGGAATAAGAGAGCCGTTGACGTCGCGCGCAAACATCATAAGCCTCTTGTCGGGTGTTCAGACTGCCATAATATCTGGCAGGTTGGGTTCACATATACCCTGGTCGAGGCCGAGAAGAATATTCCCTCGATCATCGCTGCCGTAAAGGAAGGACAGGCCGAGGTGGTGACCGCCCCCCTCTCCCTGGGGATGATGATGAGAGTGGCCGTGAATTTTGCCCTGGGAGATCGCCTCAAGATTCATCTTAGGGTATAATAACCGGGGCGTTCTCAGCTGACGACGGGTTCGCTCCCAGTCGCAATGACTGAATTCATATTGGGTAACCAGGAGGTTCGATGAAAAAAGTTTTTGACTCGAAAAGCCCTATTTTGTTCTTGATTGTTCTGGGCCTCTTTTCTTTTGCGAGCGCGCAACAGACGCAGAGTCCACAGACACAGGCCCAGCCGCCTCAATATCAGCAGCAGCCCGCGCCCGTCTCGCTTGAAAAAATCAGCGCGAATATCTACGAAGTGAAGGGCGGAAGCGGGGCCAACGCGGCCGTTTATATCGGCGAAAAGGAAATCCTGATCATCGACGCCAAGATGAGCGAGGAAACAGTCCAGCAGATGCTCGAGCAGGTCAGGAAATTGTCTAATAACCCGATCGTTTTTATAGCCCTAACCCACAGCGACGGAGATCATGTCAACGGCCTGCCCGGGTTTCCCGCCGGAACCAAGGTCGTCGCCCACGAGGAGACCAGAAGGTATATGACCGAGGCCTTCAAGGAGGAGCGCCAAAAAGCCTGGCTTCCCCGGGTTACATTTTCCGAGAGGCTAAAGCTTTATTTCGGGGACCATATCGTCGAGATGCTTTATTTTGGCCCGGCTCATACGAGCGGAGATGCGGTGATCTATTTTCCGGAAGAAAAAGTGGCTGTGCTCGGCGACCTGCTTTTCATCGGCCGCAATCCCCTCGTTCACCGGCACAAGAATGGGAGTTCCTTCGGGCTGGTCAAGGTCCTCAGGGCCGTGCTTGAGCTGGATGCTGAAGTCTTCCTGTCCGGTCATGCCCCGAAAGGCACACGATCCGATATCGAAGCGGAAATCAAGCTCCTCGAAGACGAGCAGGCCAAGATCAAGGCTCTTGTCGACCAAGGAAAAACCTTCGAGGAAATAAAGGCAATCTATAAAATTGAGGACCGTCCGGCTCAGCCGGGCCGGCCTCGCTTCCTCAGCCTTCCCGAGGTCATCTACCTTGAACTGACCGAAAAAAAATAGCTCCCTCTACCGTTTCCAACTCCGGTACAGGATCAGCGGAAGGCTCTCGGGCTTGACGACTCTATAAAAGGCAAAAATATCCCCCTTTTCGGGAACGAGCTTGAACGACCAGTAGCGAATCAGGCCATACTGGGATTGGGGCTCGAGCAGGTTGGTTATCAGGTTTGTCCCGGCCTGGCCGCAGGAAATAAAATAATCCCCTTTTTTGGCCACGATCCCGAGCATTTTCTTTTCGACTTCTATTTTTTCCGGAGGAAGGTAATCTTCCCTGGAGGGGATCACCTCGGCAACCGCATACGCTTCCACCTCAAGGGGGATGTCTGTGGTGAATATCCCGACCTCAAACCCGTGATCCAGCAGGTTTTCGACCACATCCTGATGTTTGGCCGGGATGATGTACCCCAGAGGCCGCGGCAGGCTCAGAGTCGGGACGACATTGGGAAACCAATCCTTAATGACTTCGGGGCGGACTTTATATTTAGCCGGATAGGGAGGCCGCTCGAGCTCGGAATCCAACACAGCCTCCCCTGCTTTCTTGTCCACTTTCAGGATTCCAGCGACCAGGCTCTCCGCCTGCTCAAAGGCTTTTATCATCAGGACAGGATTTTTCTCATCCCGGGCAAATACCATCCATACGTGCACCAAATCATCCGCGGCCGGGGTTTTAGCTTTTTCGAGGAGACGCGCCCGGGACTCTCTGACCATGGTCATGATTTCCTCACCATGCCCGGCCACGGCCTCGACGAAAGAGCGAACACCTTGGTACTGCCAGCCCGTCCTCTCCTCGAGTGTCTTGATGTCATGCCGAGAGGCGCCCTCCTGAATGAAGGAGAGCGTCTCGTAGATGCCAAGGGAGTTCCGGCCGTCATTGAGGTCGGCCGTGCTGAAACGCTTCGTTTCGTTCACCCCAACCAAATCCTCCTTCCGGTAGCCGATCGCGGC
>CAZLFV010000007.1:0-48720 GCA_964558915.1 uncultured Eubacteriales bacterium
CTACACCTCTCTATTCGTCGGCAGCGTCAGATGTGTATAAGAGACAGCCCTTGAGGAAAGGAGGGGCTTTGTCTTCAATCGTGGCCGCGGCGACAACCCGGGTCTTTCCGAGCTCGATAAACGCTGAGCCGTCGGCGTAGTCGAGATAATCTGTCTGGATTTTGACGGGCCGGAGCTCGTCGAAAGCGCGCTTTTCCCGCACGGTTTTTACTTCAGGCATCTTCTTCTCCAGCGGCGGGTTGCCGGGCGACCGCTCCTCCTTCCGGCCGGGTCCTCCAGCGGTTGTGGAACCAGAACCAGTCACTGATGTGGTCCCGGATCTCGGCCTCAATCATCTTAGTCGAAGACTGGGTGATTTTCAACACATCCTGGTCTGGATCGCCCGTCAGCTCGACCTGGAGACGTGTGCCGATCTTGACACGATAGGAGAGAGACGATGTCAGATAAGAAAAGACTGGGAGGATGGGAGAGCCGGTGCGGAGATGCAGGGACGCTAGGCTGGGAGTTGTGGCGGCGGGGATGCCGAAAAAGTCCACAAAAACAGCCTCTCTCCGCAGCACGTTCTGGTCAATCAGGATGGCCACGATCTCGTTCTGCCGGAGCGAGCGGATGATCGGCCGGGCCGCTTGAAACTTGGAAATGACCCGGGCGCCAAGACTATTCCTGAAGCGGACAAGTTCTTTATCCAGCAGCCGGTTATCCAGAGGCCGGGCGACCACGCTGAGCGGGGCGATCTTGGAGATGACCGAAGATGCAATCTCCCAGTTCCCTAAATGAGCTGAGAAGAGGAGAACTCCTTTCCCTTGTTCGAGAGCCCGGTGGATGTTTTCATCTCCCTCGACTGCCATCAGACCGTCACGCCGGGAATCTCTGAGGCGCATCCATTTCAGGTTGTCGGCGATCATCCGCCCAAAGGTCTTGAAGGAATCCCGGGCGATCCGGCGGCGCTGGTCTGGCCGTAGCTCCGGGCCAAACGCTCTTTCGAGGTTGGTCAGGGCCAGCCGGCGGTGTTTCATGTCCGCATAAAAGAGCAGGGTCCCGACGGCCGCTCCCATCATAAGGCAGAGGTTTCGCGACAGGAGGAAGACGATACCGCCGAGAAGGCGGAACAGCGCGAACCCTATAAAATCTATTACGCCGATAGTTTTTATATACATTAAGACCGCACCGCCTTTTCCAGGAGCCGCCGCATTTTTTCGTCCACTTCCGGGATGATCCGGAGGCCGATCTTGAGATAATAGACGGGAATATCGCCAAAGACACTTCTTTGCGCCTCAATTTTTACGCTGTCCTTCTCCGTTGTGAGGATGAGTTCAGCGCGGCTTTCGCGGTAACCGCGGACGATCTTTCTTAGGGACGATGGGGGGTAAGCGTGGTGGTCGGGAAAAGTCATGGCCAGGACAATGTCGAGGCCCTCTTCCCGAACTTGGGCGAAAAACCTCTGCGGACGGGCAATCCCGCAAAAGGCGAGCGCTTTCTTCCCCGCCAGAGTTACGACCGGCGCTTTTTCGTGATTCCAGGGAAAAAAGAAACCCGTGCTGATAACCGAATAGTCCTTGTTCTTAATCAGATAAATATCGGCCCTCTTCAGGGAGCTTCGGGGTTCGCGGAGGGCGATTTTGTCTTCGGGAGAATAAAGCACGATATCCAGGTCCCGGCCGAGGCGGCGGTGCTGAAACCCGTCATCAAGTACAGCGACATTGAACCCGGACTTCTTGGCCCTGACGCAGGAGGAAAACCGGTCCCGGCCCACAAAAACCCCGGCTTGAGGGAGATTTCGCGCTACCAGGAACGGCTCGTCCCCGGCTTCTTCCCATGTTCCAAGAATTTTTCTGCCGTCCGAGAGTACGCCGCCGTTCCGCTCCCAGCGGCCCTTGTAGCCGCGGGAGACCAGGGCGGGTTGGTACCTTTTCTCCTGCAGCCAGGCGAGAATATGGAGAGCCAGAGGAGTTTTCTCCGTTCCTCCAAGGGCGATGTTACCGACACTGATTACAGGAAGGGGAGCGATCTTCGGGCTCAAAATGCCCCAATCATAGAAAATATTCTTAACCCGGGAGCCGAATCTGGAAAAGGCAGAAAAAATAAGAAGCAGAACCGTCATCCTTCCGGACTATACATCAATCGTTTCCATCTTGCAACAACCTCGAGGCCGCCCCCTGCATAACCTCTCCGTTTCCATGCTCATCTTGGTTTGGAATAGGGTCCTGCCGCGTCACTCTCGCTGGATCATCGCGCCAAGCATGGAGACGGACAGATGATGCACCCCGGCCCTTTTCTTTACTTCTCCTGTTGGATTTTTTATAATAAATCGATTTTTAGGTTAGGAGGAGGACAATGAAACAGAGAGTTTCGCTGCTGTTGCTGCCGGCCGTCCTGCTGGCTTTCGTCTCTTTTTCCTGCCAAAAAAAGGCTGAGGTCAAGGGCGTGGAGCTCAACGTCGGATTCTCAGAAAAGACCCTGTCCGATAATCTGGCTACTGTTATGCAGTATCACTGGAAGACAGCAAACGATTTCCCGGGCGTGGGTAAAAATTATACAGTCTATGTCCATTTTTGGCACGGGAAAAACCTGCTTTTTCAAGACGATCATGTGCCTCTCGTTCCGACATCTCAATGGGAAGCGGGCAAGGAATACACCTACGAGAGGCGGATCTATATCCCTGCGTTCATTGATGAGTTTGACCCGGAATTCAAGGGGGCAGAAACCTTGAAACTGGTTGTCGGGTTCTACAACCTCTACGACCGGACCGGCGAATCCAAGCGCGATATCCTGATTAAACACCTGAAGGTCCTTCCTCCTCCTCCGGATGTTCCCGAGCTGATCTATGAGAGCGGCTGGTATGACCTGGAAGTTGACCCGGACGCTGTGCTCAAACAGTGGCGCTGGACAGCCCGGGAGGCGAGATGCGTCGCCGACAATCCTCGCCGTGATGCTCTCCTGATCATCCGGGGAGCCGTCAACAAGGACAAGCTGCCCGACCAAAAGGTCATCTTCAAGATTGACGATGTGATCCTGGATGAGTTCGTCCCGAGCGAGACGGTTTTTGAGAAAAGCTATACCATCAAAAAAGAGATGCTCGGGGATAGGGATGAGTTTTATCTTGTCGTCACCACCGACCAGACGTTTGTGCCCGCCAAGGTCTACCCTCAATCCAGGGACGAGCGCGAACTCGGACTCCAGGTTTCTTTCATTTATTTCCGCTGAGCCGGGAGGTTTTTTTCCGCTTACTTAATCCAGATCTGCGGAAGAGTCTCTTTTTTCGCTTGGCCCAGGAATTTTTCCAACGCCTGCCGCGCTTTGGCCTCTTCTTCCTGAGCGTTCTCCAGTTTGATGAAGGTTTCGCTGATGGCCAGCTGGACAGCCTCCTTGGATGACGGGGCATCCAGGCTGTTGTACTGCTGCCAGAGGGCGCCCATTTTTAAGGTCAAGAGCTCCACGTATTCCTTGGCCTTTTCCCAATTCTGCTGGAGCTCCTGCAGGGTCCCCCGGGACTTTTCCTCTGGAGCGGGTTTTCCTAGCGAAGGCTCGGGTTGAGATTCCTGGGCCGGAGCGGGAGGAGCCGGCGGCGGTACGGCTTGTTCTTCCTTAACCGGAGGCTCCTCTGTGGCCGGGACCTCTAAAGCCGGCTTTTTTTTGAGCTTGACCAGGTCTGCGTTGGTGACGACCCTGGCTTTTTTATCCTTGAGGCTCGCTCTTCTTTCCCTTTCTTTGGCCGCAATCTCCGCCAGCGTTTGCGAACACAGAAACGAGCTAAGAAATAAAGGCAGGAACAAGACAACTATAATTTTTTTTGGCCGCATTGCGATCTCATCGTAACGCATAGGCCCGGTGCTGTCAATGAGACGAGCGCATTTTGCTGGCTGTGCGGATCAGAATGTTTTGTCCGTCGGCCGTGATTTGAACTGCCCCGTCTTCGTCCGTCCTCAGGATGCGCGCACCCAGCTTTCGATACCGGTCTAGAACCTCCTGATTGGGGACTCCGTAGAGGTTTCCCCTGCCCGCTGTGATGACAACAATCTTGGGCTGGACTTTATTCAGGAATTCTTCCGAGCTTGACGATTTGCTGCCGTGGTGGGGGGATTTCAGGATCCGGGCTTGAAGAGGAAGGTCTTTTTCAATGAGATCGCTCTCGGCCCCGACGTCGATGTCAGAGGCCAAGAGGAAGACTGTCTCTCGTAGAGATAATCTCAGCACAATGGACTCTTCGTTCACGGCCTCACGGATGAACGGCTCTTCCTCCTCCGGATGAAGGATTTCCATTTTGACACTTCCTTCTTGACGGCTGAACCCGCGAAATACTCTTTCCTGGAGGATAAAAGGGCCGAGACTTGCCTTGAGCTCTTCGTAACCCAGGCTCTGGGGCGGGCTGAAGGATTCCCAGAAGCGGCCGACCTTAAAATTCCTGGCCACGGCCTTGAGGCCGTTCATATGGTCAGGATGCCCGTGAGTCAGGACCAGATAGTCGATTCTTTTAATTCCTTTGCTCCAGAGAAAAGGAGAGACCACGTTCTCGCCGACATCGAAACTGTCATCCGGAACGCCGCCGCCGTCTATGAGCATTTTTTTCCGGCCGGGGAATTCGACCAGTATGCAGTCTCCCTGTCCGACATCGAGAAAGGTCAACGTGAGAGACTTGGAAAACTGAGCGGGAAACGGATAGGTGACTAGGACGACAAGGAACAAGGCAAAAAAAGCAAGGGCAACCAGCTTTTGTCCTTTAAACCTGGGGGCCAAGAGGAGAAGAAGGAGGGAGAAAAAATAACCCAGAATGACCGGCAGGGGTGGTGTGGGGATGCGGTAGGAAAAAAAAGAGACCGGGTCAAAAAGGTGGGCGATCCAGAGAAAAACGCGGACCAGGAACTCGAGTGCGCGGGCCAGGCCTTGAGCGAGAAGTGAGCTGGCAAACGAGAGCCCGAGAAATATGAATCCCAGGCCCATGACCACTCCCGTCAGCGGAATAGCGGCAAGGTTAAGGAAGAGCGAGGAAATGGAAACGCGATTGAAGGAGCTCGCCAGGAAGGGCAAAACGCCGAGCTGAGCCGTCAAGGACAGGGCGAAGAGGTCACTGATTTTCAAGGGAAGCCGGGGCAAATATTTTTGGACGGCGGGAAAAAAGAGGATGATAGAGAGAGTCGCGGCAAAAGTCAGCTCGAAGCCCATGTCGAAAAGGTAAAAGGGATTTGCGAGAAGAAGGACGAAGGCGCTCAACGAGATGCTATTAAGGAGGCGGGCATTTTTCCAGAGGAGTTTACCTCCAAGAAAAACTATGCTCATTATGGCCGCGCGAAAGACAGAGGCCCGACCTTCGACAAGCAGAGCGTAAAAGATGAGGAGACCAATTAGGATTGCATAAGAAAGACGCTTGGGGAGGCCAAAGAGCTTGAGGATTCCAAAAAGAAGGTAGGAGATAATGGCGATATGGGCCCCGGAAATTGCAATCAGGTGGAAGAGCCCGGATTTCTGGAGAGCGCGGGTCGTTACTTCTTGGAGCCTTCCCCGCTCGCCGAGAAGAAGGGCTTCGATGACGGCCCCCTCCTCTGAGAGGCCCGTTCTTTCAGCCGAGGAGAAATGGTCCTCGATTTTTTGAGTCAGCCTTTGCCGCACGGATGAGGTCAAGCGGAATACAGAGAAAGAGTTACTTCCTTGGAGTTCCACTAAGAGAGGGCTTTTTGTAACTGCGTGATTGTGAATATTCTGATTCTTGCGGAGGTTAGCCAGCCGGGGCGCCCCGAAGTTTCGAAAATCACGGACCGGGAGAACTTGGGCAGAGACTTTAACCCAGTCTCCAACTTTAAGTTTTAGCGGTGAAGGGTATTGGCCGGGATGAAGCACAGTCACCCGCAAGTTTCCGTCGGTCTTTTCTTCTTTGTTGAGATAACGGATTTTTTCGACTCTCAAGAAGAGATAAGTTCTTCCGACGCCGTAGGAAGAGGACCTATACAGCCGGCCGTAGAAGTCGGCATAGCCGTTGAAATCAAATATCTTGACGGTGTTATTTTCGTAGGCTGTGTTCTCCCGTGAATGAAGATTAAGTCCGAAAAAAACCGTGGCGGCAAGAAGAAGAGCAAAAGCGAGCCTGTCCTTTTTCAGAAGAAAAGCCAGCCAGGCGAGGAGAAGAAAGCCGACCAGGCCCAGGACGCAGGGAAGAAAGGAAAGCGAAAGGAGGGAAGATAAGAGGATGCCTGAAGCCAAAGAAATGGCGAGATAGAGGAAGGGGAAGGGCATGACGGTGACTTATCTTAGGGGGGCGGGCGGTCAAAGTCAAGGCGCGGGATCAGATGAAAGCATCCCCGTTTTATGTGATTTAGCAGGGTGCAGGAGGCTGCCCTGGAGCCCCCGGGGGGAAGAGGCGAGGGTGTTGGGCGAGGAAGCCCCTCGAAGACTGAGCGGGCGTCGCGAGGCATCGAAGATGCCGTGGCGATCTCAAGCTGAGATTGCTTCGCTATAGCTCGCAACGACAATTCTCCTGGCTGGGGAAACGAGCGGGCTGACGAACCCAAGCTCCTCGCCTTGACGGGGGGAACCGACGGGACTGGTTCTCCGGGGTGCGGGGGCCAAAGGGCAGTCTCCTGCAGCCATCATGAAAATCACATGATATGAGGTGGTTCGAATCAGATTGCGGTTGTGTCCTCGAACGTCCCGTAGACTTCTCTGAGGACGTCCGAGATCTCTCCGAGCGTGGCTTCAGCTTCGACCGCGGCGATGATCGGAGGCATAAGGTTCTGGCTGGATTCTGCCGTCTTTTTCAGTCTCTCGAGCGCCTTTTTGACATCGAGAGATGACCTTTGCCTGCGCAGGCCGCGGAGCTCTTGTTTTTGGGCTCGTTCGAGTCCTTTAGGCGGATAGTGGAGACGAAATTGAGTCTTTTCTCCTTTGGCGACATAGTCATTGAGTCCGACGACGACCTGCTCTCTTTTTTCAACTTTTTTTTGATACTTGAAGGCGCTTTCCTGGATCTCTCTCTGGACGTACCCTTTCTCGATGGCCTTGAGCATGCCGCCCATATCCTCGATCCTTTTGAGATAATCCCAGACTCTTGCCTCGATTTCGTTGGTCAACGCTTCGAGGAAGTAGGAACCTCCCAGGGGATCGACAGTGGCGGCAGCACCGCTTTCGTAGGCGAGGATTTGCTGCGTCCGGAGGGCGATTTGGACGGACTCCTCGCTGGGAAGGGCCAGGGCTTCGTCCCGGGAATTGGTGTGGAGCGACTGGGTTCCGCCGAGAACTGCGGCCAGTGCCTGAATCGTTATGCGGACGATGTTGTTCTCCGGTTGCTGGGCAGTCAAGGTGACACCGCTCGTCTGAGTATGAAAGCGGAAGGCCCAAGAGGCGGGGTTTTTCGCCCCGAATTTTTGTTTCATCAGCTTGGCCCAGACCCGGCGGGCCGCCCGGAACTTGGCGATTTCTTCGAAAAATTGATTGTGAGAGGCCAAAAAGAAGGACAGGCGCGGTGCGAAAGAATCAGCGTCCAAACCCTCTTTAATGGCGGCATCGATGTAGGAAATGGCGTCTGCGAACGTGAAGGCCAGCTCTTGAACGGCCGTGGCTCCGGCTTCTCTGATATGATAACCGCTGATACTCATCGTGTTCCAGCGGGGAACGTTTTTTTGGCAGAAGGAAAGAATGTGGGCGATGATTTTGAGGGAGGCCTGGGGAGGATAGATATATGTTCCCCGGGCGATGTATTCTTTGAGCAGGTCGTTTTGAATCGTCCCGGAGAGCTTTGACCAGGGAATTCGCTTCCTCCGGGCGATCGCCAGGTACATGGCTAGGAGCACCGCCGCTGTTGCGTTTATGGTCATCGAGACGCTGACCCTGTCTAGGGGAATTCCCTTGAACAAGGTTTCCATGTCGTGGATCGAATCGATGGCTACTCCCACCTTGCCCACTTCTCCCCGGGCCTGGGGATGGTCGGAGTCCAGTCCCAGCTGGGTCGGCAGGTCGAAGGCGACGCTCAAACCTGTCTGGCCCTGGGCCAGAAGGAAACGATAGCGCTTGTTCGACTCCTGGGCCGTCCCAAATCCAGCATACTGGCGCATGGTCCAGAGCTTTCCGCGGAACATCGTGGGGTAGATGCCGCGAGTGAAAGGGAATTCTCCCGGAGTCCCCAAGTCTTTTTTAGGGTTGAAACGGGCCAGGTCCGAAGGATCATAAACGGGTTTGATTTCGATGTCCGAGGAGGTCAGAAATTTTTCTTTTCTTTTTTTTCCCGGCGCCATGGCCCGATCTTATTAGAGGTTGCCCCCCGAGACCTTTGCGTGTTCTCCGTATTGGCCAAAGAGCGAAGCAAAGCTGCAGGCAGGGGCAGCCTTTAGCTCACTCAGCATCATGCCCCTGAGGGGGTTTTTGAGCGAATTCCACCTTCTTTTTTTCGATGAATTCCTTGATGGCTTCGATACCCTCATGGGCTTTCTCTTTCACCACCTGAATTCCCTTTTCCGCCTCTTTAGATATCTTTTCGTAGCTTTCCTTGGCCTTTTCCCCTGTTTTAATAGCCTGAGTTTTAATTTTCTCCCTGGTCTCCTTGCCGCTGGCGGGAGCAAAGAGAATGCCCAAGATAAAGCCCGTTGCCGCACCGATCAGAAAAGAAACGGCCACTTCGACTGCGCTCGAGCCTTTGTTCTCACTCATTTTTTTTCTCCTTTCTTTTTCTCCATCTCTTCCAGAGGAACTTGAAGAGAGGGTAGATCACAGGCCAGTATCGCGTCGCCGGGTCCAAGACGCGCGTGGTCAAGAAAACGGAGGCCTTGGAGAGATTGCGGACGGTTGTCTTGGACGCTTCCATGATCTGGCCCACATCATCCAACTTTTCTTGCACGGTTTTCTCAAGTTCGCTCAAGTTCTCGATAAGTTTTCTCATTTCGGCAAGGGTCTTGACACTTTCGGCGGCCGCCCGGCGGAGCTGGACGAGGAACATGACTAGAAAAACGACAGCCACAACGGCAGCAAACGTAAGGATGACAAACAGCAGCTGATTGAGGGTGAGCGTCATATTGCCCTAAAAATAAACCAAAAAAGGGGTTTTGTCAATTTGTGGGACCATCACGCGCTCGGGCTATCTTCTCTGGTGCAGAAGATAGATGAAAAATGGGGCGCCCACCGCCGCAGTGATGATGCCGATGGGGAGCTCTGTGGGAGAAAGAAGTACGCGGGCCAGAAGGTCGCAGGCGACGAGAAATATGCCGCCCGTGATCGAGGAAAAAAGAAAAAGGTATCTGTGGTCAGGGCCGATAAGGATTCTCACCCAATGCGGGACGACCAGTCCGACAAACCCGATGATTCCGCTCACGGATACTGAAATGGCGGCAAGAAGCGTGGCGATGACGAGGAATATTCTGCGCACCCAGTTGACCGGGCTTCCCAGAGACTGTGCCGCTTCGTCTCCCAGGACGAGAAGGTTCATGTCCTTGGCCAGCCATTGGGCCAGCCCAAGGCAAACCAGGAAATAAGGAGCAACGGCAACGACTTGAGTCCAATCCGCTGCCGTAAAGCTCCCGAGCAACCAGAAGACGGCCTGCTCGAACGAGTCAGACCTGAGGAAGAGGAGAAAAGAAGTCAGGGAAGATGCCATGGCACCGGCGGCTATCCCGGTCAAAAGCAGAGTCTCAACCTTGAAAACCGCCTTTTTCTGCGCCACCAGATACACAAACGAGACTAGGGCAAACCCGGAGAGGAAAGCGAAGAGGTTCTGCGCAGAAAAGCCGAAAACCGAGGCCTGGAGGCCTAAAGAAATGGAGAGGACGGCGCCCAAAGAAGCGCCGGAGGAAACTCCGACGACGAACGGGTCGGCCATGGAATTTTGAAAATAGCCCTGGAGAATGGCTCCCGCAAGCGATAGGCTTGCGCCGACGAGAAACGCGACCAGCGCACGACAAAGGCGAAGGTCCAGAAAAATAGTCCGGTAGGTGTCGTCCTGGCGAAAAAGAAAATTCCAGAGGTCTTGAGCCCGGGTCGGCACGGCGCCGAGCCTGAGAGAAAGCCAGAAAAATCCGGCTAGGGAAACAAGGAGGACGAAGGAAAAAATGGTACGTCTTTTCCTCAGCGTCATTTTTGTGGGCTAAATTGCCGCGGGTGAAGGATGCGGGCGATTTCAAGGAGCGCGTCCAGAAGCCGAGGCCCGAACCGGCTGGCGATGTCCTCATCGAGGAAATAAATTTGCTTTTTTGCGATGGCTTTGACCATTTGAAGCCGGGCGTCAGCCAGCAATCCGTCTCTGGCCCGAGAAAATTGGACGGCATCCTTGACCATGACGATGATGATATCGGGGTTTTCGTGGATCAACTGCTCCCGGCTGAGCTGGAGCCATTTTCTCGGGATCTCGCCGGCAATGTTGATTCCCTTGGCCTTGAGCACAAGGTCATTGAGATAACTCTCCCGGCCGCATGTCCAGAGGCCCTGGCCGCGAAGCCAGAGGAAAACTCGGGGTCTTTGACCGACCGGGCTCAGAGTCCGGCTGACATCCAGAGTTTTCTGCTTCAGAGCGCCGAGCAAGCGCTCCGCCGACGGTTCTTCCCGGGTCAGACGGCCAATTTTTTCTATGGTCATGAACAGGTCTTCGAGCGATGAGCCCGTGTCCAAGACGAACACGGGGAAACGGAGATTTCTGAGCTTGGTCAGAAGGCTCATCGGGTTCCCGCGAAAAGCGATGATCAGGTCGGGTTCGAGAGTCTGGATTTTTTCAAGGTTCAGGTCCACCATTCCTCCGACTTTCTCCTTGACCGCAGCCTGGGAAGGATAGTCGCAGAAGCGTGTTACCCCAACGACTTTTTCGCCAAGTCCGAGAGCAAAGAGGATTTCGGTGATATTCGGCGCCAAGGATATGATCCGCTGCGGAGGCGGCCCGAGCGGAAAAGGAACGCGGAGGTCGTCGTATATAACTTGATGGTTCTGTTGCGGAGAGAAGGCCGCTGCGGCCATGAGCAACACGAGAAAAACGCGGTGTATCATTTTGATTCGAGCTTCCCCTCTGGCCGCGGAATAAGGGAGATCTCCGGAAGCTTCGAATGAAGATTCTCCCTGATATCCACGTCGGCGTTGAACACCTGTTTAATGTTCTCTCGCGTAATCAGGTCCGCGGGAGGCCCTTGAGAGTGGATTCTTCCGTCTTTAAGGAAAATGAGTTTTTGGGAGTAGGGGATGACGAGGTTGATGTTGTGCTCGGCTGAGAGGATCGTTTTTCCCTTTTCCTTCTGGAGTCTTTCCAGAATCCGGAAGATTTCAACACCGTAGTTAATGTCCAAATGGGAGCTGGGTTCATCCAGGAACAGGAGTGGTGCGTCCTGGGCCAGCGCTCTGGCGATCAAAACCCTCTGTCGCTCCCCGCCGCTCAGATGGGCCATCTTCTTGTCTTGGAGATGGGAAACCTCGACCATATCCAGGACTTCCCCGATGATGCGCTTATCGGAGGCGGAAAGGCCCGCCAGCCTGGCCTGGTGGGCATAACGGCCCATCGAAACGACCTCCTGGACGTTGAATTCGAAGGCCAGGTCAAACATTTGCGGGACAAAGGCAATCCTCAAGGCGATTTCGCGCCTTTTCAGACTAAAGAGGTCGGCGCCCGCCACCTTGATTTTTCCGGAGACGTCCTGGATAAGGCCCTGGAGCGCCTTGATTAAGGTGCTTTTTCCCGAGCCGTTCGGGCCGAGGATACAGACGAACTCGCCCTGCTTGAGGGAAAAATCGATATCTTTTATGACGGCTCCGTCGCCGTAGCCTGCGCGAAGGTTATTGACGTCGAGGATGGCCATCGAATCGGGTTTTAAACCAATTGTTTTAAAAAATCAAGGAAAGGCTCGGGGCGTGGGCTCGAAGGCAGGGTTGACTTTTGAGCGGGGTTAAAACTAAGATTTATCGGTGAATTCAGAAATCAAATGAAAGAAACATATCCGATCCGCGAGGTCGAGGAAAAGTGGCGGAGGATCTGGGAAGAGAAGAAGGTCTTCCAAGCTGTTGAGGATCCGCAGAAGACAAAATATTATTGCCTGGAGATGTATCCTTACCCTTCGGGATACATCCACATGGGGCATGTCAGGAACTATTCCATTGGCGACGTGATCTCCCGGTTCAAGCTGATGAAGGGGTTCAATGTCATCCATCCCATCGGCTGGGACGCGCTGGGAATGCCGGCTGAAAACGCCGCTATTCAACACGGCATCCATCCTCAGAAGTGGACCCTGGACAACATCGCCCATATGAAAAACCAACTGCAGCGGCTCGGGTACAGTTATGACTGGTCGAGAGAGGTGAACACCTGCCTTCCCGAATATTACAAGTGGAATCAGTGGATTTTTCTGAAAATGTTTGAGAGAGGCCTGGCCTATCGCCGGAAGAGCTGGGTGAACTGGTGCCCGCAATGCCGCACGGTTTTGGCCAACGAACAGGCCGCCGGAGGGCATTGTTGGCGCTGCGAGTCGACCGTTGAGCAAAAAGAAATGGACCACTGGTTTCTGAGAATTACGGCCTACGCCCGGGAGCTTCTCGAGGGCCACAGCTGCCTTGAAAAATGGCCCGAGCATGTTGTCCTGATGCAGAAGAATTGGATTGGTGAAAGCGAAGGCGCGCTCGTGTCGTTTCCGCTGGAAAATTCGGCCCGGGCCGTTGAAATCTTTACCACGAGAATAGATACAATTTTTGGGGCCACCTTCCTGCTCCTCTCGCCCGAAAACCCTCTCAGCCTTGAGCTCATAGCCGATTCTCCTGAGAGAGACAGGCTCCAGGATTGGATCAGCCGGAGCATCCGGGAGGCCAGGAAGATCAATCGGGGAGGAGAACAAGAGAAAGAGGGAGTGGATACGGGGAAGAAGGCCTTGAATCCTTTTTCTGGAGAGAAAGTGCCGGTCTGGATCGCCAACTATGTCCTGATGGATTATGGGACAGGGGCCATCATGGCTGTTCCCGCGCATGACCAGAGGGATTTCGAGTTTGCCAGGAAATACGGCCTTCCGATTCGGGTCGTCATCTCTCCTGATGGGAGAGTGGCCCCTCCTGATACGCTGGAGCGATCATTTGAGGATTTTGGATTCCTGGTCGAGTCCGGCCGCTTTTCTGGTTTAAAGTCCGCTGAAGCCTGCGAGAAGATGTCCGAATTCGCCGGGGCCCAGGGGTTCGGCCAAAAGAGCACGATTTACCGGCTTCGAGACTGGGGAATCTCCAGGCAGAGATATTGGGGGACTCCGATTCCAGTGATTTACTGCTTGAAGTGTGGCGTTGTCGGAGTGCCTTACGAGGACCTTCCGGTCGAATTGCCTCACGACGTTAAGTTCACCGGCGAGGAGGGTTCTCCCCTGGAGAAAGTGCCCGAGTTTGTGAACACGACTTGTCCGAAATGCTGCGGGAAAGCCAGGCGAGAGACCGACACAATGGATACATTCTTCGATTCCTCCTGGTATTTCTTTCGCTATACATCGCCCACCGAACAGGATGCTCCGTTTAATCCCAAAATCGCCTCGTACTGGCTTCCTGTCGACCTGTATATCGGCGGCGTGGAACACGCCATCCTTCATCTGATCTATTCCCGGTTTTTTACTCGGGTCTTCAGGGATCTGGGGTATACGTCCATCGCTGAACCGTTTCCCCACTACCTAGCGCAGGGCATGGTCACCAAGGACGGCGCCGCCATGTCCAAATCCAGGGGAAATGTCGTTGACCCCGATGATATTACTCAAGAATACGGGGCCGACGCTTTAAGGCTATTCATTCTTTTCGCTTCACCTCCGGACAAGGAATTCGCCTGGGCCGAGGAAGGCATCGAAGGGTGTTTCCGCTTTCTTAACCGCATCTGGACGCTCGTTAAGGAAAACAGAGGTCTGTTCTTGGACTGCGCCAGGGCGACGGGCTCCGTGCCTTTCGGTTCTGCGGACAACGGCCGGGCCTTGCTGAAAAAAACTCACCAGACCATCAGAAAGGTCGGTGAGGATATCGAGAAAAGGTTCCACCTGAATACAGCCATCAGCTCTATCATGGAGCTCTATAACCAGGTCAAGAAGGAGAAAGATGCGCTGCTTTTGACCGACGCCGGGAAAAACGTCCTGAGGCTGGCCATAGAGAACATGATCATTCTCTTGTCTCCTTTTACTCCCCACATGTGCGAAGAGCTCTGGGAGAGAACAGGGCACAGGTGTCTTTTGGCCCGCACTCCCTGGCCGGCTTTCGACCCGGACCTGGCCAAAGAGGAAACTGTGACTGTTGTTGTTCAGGTCAACGGCAAATTGCGGGACAAGTTTGAAGCCGATGCGGGTATTGCGGAAGAAGAGATGCGTGAGAGGGCCTTGCACCTTGAACGCATTCAGGAGCTCATCGCGGGAAAGCAGGTCCGGAAAGTCGTCTGCATCGAGAACAAACTAGTGAATATCGTCGTCTAGATAAAGGGAGCAGATGAGAAAAATTCTCGCCCTGGCTGTTTTTAGCCTATTGCTTGTGTCTTGCGGCTACAGGTTGCGGGGCACCGGAAGCAACCTTCCCCCGCACATCAAAAGGGTCGAGATCCCGATGTTCAAGAACCTGACGACTCGGTTTGACCTAGATTTGAAGCTCACCCAAGGTGTTATCGATGAGCTTGTAGCGCGAGGCAAGTTCCAAGTCGCGAGCGAGTCAAAAAATGCCGACGCCATCTTGATCGGGGAGATTCTCTCGTTTACTGTCAACCCCATTGCCTTTTCCAACCAGACCTCTGCCGACCGGTACAATATCATCGTCGTAACCAAAATCATCTTGCGCGACCTCACCAACCAGAGAGTAATTTTTTCCAATCCAAATTTCGTCTACATAGAGGAGTATGAAGTCCCGGCGGGCACAAGCTATGAAACCTGGGAGACTCAGGCCATCACCAAGGTCGCTGAAAAATTTGCCCGCAGTCTGGTCAGCACTCTTCTCGAAGGGTTCTGAATGGCCTTCAGTTACCTGCTCGGCACAGATATCTGCGAAGGCGATCTTCTGCCCTGTTATTTTTTCTATGGGCAAGAAACATACCTGGCCCGGCAATTTGTGAACCAGTTGGGAGACACCTTGATCTCTCCGGACGCCCGGGCATTCAACATGGAGAGGTTTGACCTCGAGAGCCATCGCTGGGCGGAGATTATAGACCTGGCCCGGACCGCGCCGTTTTTTTTCTCCCCCTGGCGGATTGTCGTTGTCGAGGTCTCTGAGGGCCGAGAGGATAAGTTGACTTCGCTTGAGGAAAGTATAATTAAAGAGTATTTTCTCTCTCCTTCCCAGAAGACAATACTGGTCGTGATCTTTTCCGGAAATATCAAGAAATTCCATCCGCTGGTCAAGTTCTTTGCCTCGCTTCCTTCTGATTCGGTTCTTCTGAAGGACCTGAAGCCCCTTAAGGAAGGAGGGCTTTCCATTTGGATAGACAGGAAACTCGAAGGGCTGGGCAAGTCAGCGACGCCCGAGGCAAAAAAAAGGCTGGCCGAAATCGTCGGCAACGACCTGCAGAGGATCGACAATGAGTTGGAGAAGCTGGTCACCTATGTGGCCGATCGAAGGATCATTGACCTGGACGATGTCGACCAGGTCTGTGACTGGGTGAGGACGTTCGTTTATTGGGAGCTCACTGACTGCCTAGAAAGGGCGGACTACGACCAGACGCTCGTCGTCTTGAGTCGGTTCTTTAAAGAAGGCGTGGCCGCCGAGTATATCCTGGGCATCACGGCCAATTTTTTTCGTGACCTCATGCTGGCGAAGCTCTGGTTGAAAGAAAACCGGGACAAAAAAGAGATCTTTGCTGATTTGAGGCCGCGCGTTGGCGTCATGTTCAAAGACCTGTATGCCCGGAAGTTCAAAGAGTTCTTTTGCCTTGTGGAGGGGTTTTCAGAGACCGATTTGAGCCGCACAGTCGACGAGCTCAGCAACATCGACGTTTTGGTCAAGACTTCGGATGCTCCGGCGCAGGTTCTGCTGGAAAGGTTTATCTTCGCTTACTGCAGCCGGAGAAATCGGCACAGAGAGAAAAAGAGTCTCACTTGGAGGGAACGGGGCTAACGAGCTCCACCTGACGGCTCAGGCGGGACTTGAACCGGTCGCCCTTATTTTTGTGGATTGTGCCCTTTTTCACGGATTGATCTATCAGGGAAACCGTCCGAGGAAGAAGCTTTTGGGCGGCTTCCTTGTCTTGCCGCTGGATGGCCTCTCTCAGTTTTTTGACCTGAGTGCGAAAAGCCGCTTTGTTTTTTCCGCTAACGACGTTTTTCCGGACGCTGCGGCGGTGCTGGCGAACAGCTGATGCGTGACGAACCATTTTTCACTCCTTATTTTGAGCCGTTATGATAGAATATCCTCGCTGCAAAGTCAACGAGTGAGAGCCCGATGAGGGTTGTGTTACAGAGAGTCCGGGAGGCGGAAGTGGAAGTGGAGGGCCGTGTCGTCGGGAGAATCGGCCGGGGTATCTGCCTCCTCATCGGAGTTGAAAAAGAGGATTCCGAGGAAGAAGCCGAAGCTTTGGCCGGAAAGATCGCAGAGCTTCGCATTTTTCCTGACAGTGCAGGGAAGATGAATCTTTCCCTCGGTGAAATTGGCGGAGAAGTGCTGGCAATATCTCAATTCACTCTTGCCGGCTCCACAAAGAAAGGCCGGAGGCCGAGCTTTGATCAGGCAGAGGAGCCCGAGAGAGCCGAGGTGCTAATCAATCACCTGGCGCAATCGATCAGGCAACGCGGGTTCCGGGTTGAGACGGGTGTCTTTCAAGCGATCATGAACGTCCGTCTCATTAATGAAGGCCCGGTCACGTTTGTTTTGGAGGCCGGGAAGTCCGGCCTCAGCCGCTGAACCTCACCTGGCTCACTCGGCGCAGCGCCTCGGCCGCGGCTGATCTGACATAAATGCTCCTGTCTTTGGTCAACTTGACCAGAAGCTTTAGGGCTTCCTTCCCGCCGATCTCTCCGAGAGCATCGGCTGCGCTCTTGCGGACATCGATATTGGCGTCTGTCAGCGCATGTTCAATGGCGGAGAGAGCCAGGGCGTCCTTTCTGAAGCCCAGGACTTTAAGTACGGCGCTTTTGACAAACCAGGGAGGATGAAGCAATTTTTCGTAGAGCGGTTCGAGGTTCCAGATTTCCCTTTGGCTGAGGTCTTTGACCAGGAAATCCCGGTTCATCTCGGCCGGGTCGTTCAAGGCTTCGATGAGGACCTTGAGCACCCAGGAGGCCCTGAGCTTTGAGATCGCTTTGAGGATTTTGAGCCGTCTTTCTTTATCCGGGAGGGACCGGAGTTTCCGGAGGAAGGCATCGGCATAAAAACGGTTCTTTTTGTCCTCCTCCTCAAACTCCTTCACGGCTCTTCTGGCGGCGTTGGCCACCGCCTTGAAGTTGTCTCCGATGTAGCTCTCATAAACGTCGAATTCCTGGTAGGAGGCTTCTCTTAAGAATTTCAGGGCCGTCGCCTTGACCAAAGGAGATGATTCCTTTTCCTTGATCAGAGAAAGGAGGAAAAGAATCTTTTCTTGTTTTCCGAGAGAATCGATATTCGTGTAGAGGAATCGTATTTTCTCATGAGGATGGAGGAGAGAGAATTTTTCTGAAAACTCCGCCAGGGTCATGGCTGTCTAAAAAATCAATCAGACCATATCGAGGATATGGCCCAGCTTCTCTTTTTTTGTTTTCAAGTACTTGAGGTTGGTCCGGTTTGGCTGAACCTCAACGGGCACGCGGTCAACGATCTCCAGCCCGTAGCCGGCCAGGCCGATGAATTTGCGCGGGTTATTGGTCATGAGCCTGATTTTCTTGACTCCCAGGGCCACGAGGATCTGAGCCCCGATGCCGTAATCTCTTTGGTCGGGCTTGAATCCGAGCCTGCGATTGGCCTCGACTGTGTCGGCGCCCTGATCCTGGATGGCATAAGCCCTGATCTTATTGGTCAGGCCGATCCCTCTTCCTTCCTGGTTGAGAATGTAGAGGATAACGCCCTTGCCCTCCTTCTCGATTATTTGCATGGACCGGTGAAGCTGCTCTCCGCAGTCGCAGCGGCTGGAACCAAACGTGTCTCCCGTCAGACATTGGGAGTGGGCCCGGACGAGGACGGGTTCATTCGGACAGACGTTTCCTTTGACCAGGGCCACATGATTTTCGTGGTGGATGGTGTCTTCGAAGACAAAGATCCGGAAATGGCCATGCCGTGTAGGCAGGTCGGCTTCATCGATTTTTTTAACCAGGCTCTCGTGCTTCATCCGGTACTTAATAAGGTCAGCGATTGTGAGGATGGTGAGGTGATGGACTTGACTGAAACCCTCGAGTTGAGGCATTCGGGCCATGGTCCCGTCTTCGTTCATGATTTCGCAAATGACTCCGGCTGGACTCAGGCCCGCTAGACGGGCTAAGTCTACCGCGGCTTCTGTCTGCCCCGCCCTGGCCAGGACCCCGCCTTCTTTGGCCCGGAGCGGAAAGATATGTCCTGGACGGACCAAATCTGAAGGCTTTGTTTCGGGGTTGATGGCGGCGAGCACAGTCCTGGCGCGGTCGTGAGCGGAGATTCCTGTGGTGACTCCCTCTTTAGCATCGATGGAAACAGTGAAGGCTGTTTCGAAACGTGACGTGTTATCGTGCACCATCAGCGGCAGGCGCAGCTCCTCCAGCCTCTCTCCGGTCAGGGGGAGGCAGATCAGCCCGCGGCCGTAGCGGGTCATGAAATTAATGATCTCAGGGGTGACCTTGTCGGCGGCTACCATGAGGTCGCCCTCGTTCTCTCTGTCTTCATCATCCACGATGATGATCAGCCGCCCTGCCTTGACGTCCTTCAGGGCCTGCTCCACAGTCACCGTCTTTTTTTCTCTATCCATCCAGTTAACCTAACTTCTTATTTTTCCCTTACTTAACCAATTATACACATATTTGCCGAAGATGTCACACTCCAGGTTGACCTCTTGCCCTCTTTTCAAGCCCTGCAAATTGGATTTTTCGATGGTCACAGGAATTAGCTCAACGTCGAACGAGGACGGTCCGAGTTCAGCGATTGTCAGGCTAACGCCGTTCACAGCCACAGAGCCCTTAGGTATAAAATAAGGTTTGAGCCCCGCCGGAAAGGAAATCGTCAGCCTTTTCCTGGGTTTCTTTTCCATTGTCCGAAGGACTTTTCCCTTGCCGTCGATATGACCGGTCATGACATGGCCGCCGAGGGCCGATTGAAGGGTGAGCGCAAGCTCCAGGTTCAGTTTTTCCCCGGTCTGAAGAGATCCGAGCGTCGTCGTCTGGAGGGTCTCCTGAGAAAGGTTAAAGAAAAGGACGCTCCTTTCCTTCCTGACAAGGCTCAGGCAGACACCGTTCACGGCCACGCTTTCCCCTGCTTCCAGCGACAGGAATGGAGAGGGCGCCTCCACGGCCATCTCCTGTTTTCCTCGCCGGTAACCTTTAAAGTTGCCCTGATGGTGGATGATTCCCGTAAACATTAGAAATATCCTTCCACGATGATATCTTTTCCGATTTTAAACGAGGTCGTCTTTTGAAGTTCTAACGATTCACTGATCCGTCTGATTCCTTTTCCTTCAAAAAAGGAGAGGGCCTTTTCTCCGCCGATCAGGCGCGGCGAGATGGTCAGGAACAGCTTGTCGGCGAGTTTTTCCTCAAGCATGGCGGTCAGAACTCGGCTGCCCCCTTCCACAAGCAGGCTGGAAAGGCCAGCCTTCCCGAGCCGTTGAAGGACTTCCCGGAGTTCGAGTTTATGCGCTGAGCCCGGAATCTCGATAACCTCGACCCCCTTACTGCGCAGAGCCGCGGCTTTCCGGGCTGGACTTTTTTTTGAAGTGAAGACTACGACCTTTCCTTCGCGGAGGGTAGAGAGAATCATGGCGTCAACCGGAAGGCGAAGGCTTGAATCCAGGATAATCCTGGTGATTTTTTTCCCCCTCCAGTGAGGATGTCTGACGGTAAGCCGGGGGTTGTCCCTAACGATGGTGTTGATTCCGACCATGATCCCGTCGTATTCGCCGCGGACAAGGTGGACGTACTCTCTGGTCTGGGCTGAAGATATCCAGCGGGAATCGAATAGCTTGGACGAGATCCTGCCGTCGAGACTCACCGCCGCCTTGAGCGTCACGAAGGGGACTCCCCGGGTTATGAATTTATAATATGTCTCATTCAGCTTCTTGTTTCTGTCCTCGAGAAGCCCGACGGAGACGTCGATTCCCGCAGCGCGCAGAGCCCGAATTCCCTTGTTGCAGACAACGGGATTGGGATCAGGAGAAGAAATGACAACCCTGGCGAGTCCGGCTCGAAGCACGGCCCCCAGGCACGGAGGCGTTCTCCCCCAATGGACGCAAGGCTCCAAGGTTACGTAAAGCGTGCCCCGCTTTGCCAACGGGCCTGCCCTGTCCAAGGCGATCACTTCGGCGTGGGGTTTTCCGGGCCGCTCATGAAAGCCGTAGCCGACGATCTTCCCTTTGCGGACGAGGACAGCTCCCACATACGGATTCGGCCGGGCCCATCCCTTGGCCTTCTCTGCCAGGCCAAAGGCCATTTCGAGGTAGGATGAATCCACAAGGTTTTTCATGAGATCAACGCATTTACAAATTTTGCGGCAGAAAAGGGAATCAAGTCCTGGACGTCTTCTCCAACGCCGATAAATTTTATCGGTAGCCGGAGCTCGTCGACGATGCTGATAACGCTCCCGCCCTTGGCCGTGCCGTCGAGCTTGGTGAGGAAAATTCCCGTGATCCCGGAGAACTTGAGAAACTCCCTGGCCTGGGGGAGGGCATTCTGACCGATGGTCGAATCCAGGACAAGAAGGATTTCATGGGGAGCCCCGGCAATTTCCCTGGCAATGACCCTCCTGATTTTTTCCAGCTCATTCATCAGGTTGGTGTTCGTGTGAATTCGGCCTGCCGTATCGACGAGAAGCAGATCATAGCTGTGCGCCTTTAAGGATTTCAGGGCATCATAGACGACGGCAGCTGGGTCGGCTCCGTACTGTCCTCTGATAACGGGAACATTCAGTCTTTTTCCCCAGATCGTCAACTGCTCTTGAGCGGCGGCCCTGAAGGTATCGGCAGCAACCAGGAGGGCCTTCTTTTTCTTGTCCTTGAAATAGTGCGCCAGCTTGGCCAGGGATGTCGTTTTACCCCCTCCGTTGACCCCGACCATCATGATCACGGCGGGTGAAGAATTTATCGAAAGCTCAGAAGGATACTGCGCCAGGATGCGGACAAGTTCATCCTGGAGAGCTTTTCGAATTTCTTCAAACGGGGCATCTTTTCTGGTCTGTTCTTTGAGGGAAAGGATGATCTTGTCTGTTGACGCAATCCCCGTGTCAGCCAGAATCAGGATTTCGGCGATTTCTTCCAGGATTTTGTCCCGTGGCTTGCCGCTCTCGAGGAGTTCTTGGAATTTCTGGCGCAGGGATTGGCTCGTCTTGAGCAGTCTTTCTTTAAGGTCTCCCAGCACGGCGCAACCATTATATTTTCCGGCCATTTATGAGTCAAGGCGGGGAATGCGACATGATCACCGCAATCCGCCTCGCTCCCATTCAGGTTTTTCACGCCGTTCCTTCAGCGCTTTTCTCGGTGGCTGCGGAACTCGCCCTGTCTGTCAGCATCCCAGGACTCTGTCAATTGCCCTCCTTTGACCTTTCCCCTTGGTCTCTTCAGGCTCAGACATCCTCGCCACCCTAAAAGCGGGGGTTCCCTCGAAAAGCGCTTCAGGAAGGCTAAACCTTCAATGGTCGCTGAGGCGGATTGTGGTGATCATTATGCCGTTCTTCCAACTGAAATAGGCATAGTGTCCCCCTTGGTTGTGGAATCCCGGGGATTGTGATAAATTTAAAACCTGATAATGGAAATTTCTCAGTGGTTGATCGCTCCTCGCCGGGCCGAGGCTGAGATCATTGCCAAAAAGCTGGGAATTCCGCTTCCCATTGCCCAGGTGCTGGCCAACCGCAAAGTCCTTTCACCTGAAGAAGCAGAAGCTTTCCTTTTTGGGACACTGGACGACCTCCACGATCCGTATCTTTTGCCTGGTGTGGATAAGGCAGTCGAAAGGATCATTAGCGCCGTTCGGCAAAAGGAGAGAATTCTTGTTTTTGGGGATTATGATGTGGACGGAGTCCTCTCCGTGGTTATCCTGCTCAAGGCCTTGAAGTCCCTCGGGGCTGAAGTCGAGTACTTTATTCCGGAGCGGCTCAAAGACGGGTACGGAATCAAAGAAGACCACCTCAAGATTGTCTGGGGGAAAAAGGCCCGGCTTGTCATCAGCGTCGACTGCGGAATAAAGTCCCTGGACTTCGCCGCCAAGGCAAAAGCAGGGGGAGTGGATGTCATCATCACGGATCACCATCTGCCAGGGGATACCCTGCCCGATGCTGCCGCCCTGATCAATCCCGTCCTGGAGGATTCGGCATATCCTTATAAAGCTCTGGCCGGGGTAGGAGTCGTCTATAAGCTGCTTCAGGCGCTCTTGAGCCGAGAAGGCAAGGCTTCAGCCTTGCCTCATTACGTGAAGATGGTCGCAATTGGGACCATTGCCGATGTCGCCGAACTCAGAGGAGAGAACAGGCTCCTGGTTAAACAGGGCTTGATCGGCCTTGAAAAAACATCGAATCTTGGCCTCAGGAGTCTTCTTGAGAATTGCGGGTTGCAGAAGAAGAGAATCACCGAGGTGGATATCGGATTCAGGATTGCACCGAGGATCAATGCGGCAGGCAGAATGGGAGCGGCCGACGCTGCAGTCAGGCTTTTTTTCACTGAGGACGAGGAGGAGTCATACCGGCTGGCCCTTTGGCTGAATGAGGTGAATGCCCAAAGGCAGGAAGAAGAAGAGAGAATCTACAACGAGGCGTTCAGCCGGGTCAAGAAGAACTCTCTTGATCAGCGCTACAAGTTGCTGGTCTTGGGATGTGAGAAATGGCACAGGGGGGTCATCGGGATCGTGGCCTCTAAGCTCAAGGATTTCTTCTACCGGCCAGTGCTGCTGTTCCATTATGAGGATGGTAAGGCTCACGGCTCTGGGAGAAGCATCAGTGAGTTATCTCTGATCCATTGTCTGGACGAATGCCGGGAATTCTTTCTTGACTACGGCGGACACACTCTTGCGGTGGGGTGCATTCTGATGAGAGACCGGCTGGATTTGTTCAAGCAAAAGATCAATAGCGTGGTCGAGCAGAGGCTCGGGGATGAGGAATTGAGAAAAAGAATCCGGATTGACGCCCAAATTAACCTTTCTGAGATCGACCGCTCCTTCATCGAGAATTTTCATCGCCTGACGCCTTTCGGGGTCGGGAACCCTAAGCCTGTTTTCCTGACCAGGGGCGTGGAAATAATAAACACACCGCAACTTATTCAGGATAAACATCTCAAGTTCTTGGTCCGACAGTCCGGCCGGACATTTGAAACGCTCGGCTGGGAAAAGGCCGAATGGATTCCTGAGATTCAAAGGGGAAACCGGGTTGACCTTGTCTATTCTCTCCAGTCCTCGACATTTCTCGGCGAGGAAATGTTCAGTCTTTCTTTTGAAGAGATGAAGAGATCATGAGCAGGTCGAGAAAATTGACCTTAACGAAACTCCTGAGAGGCGGCTTCATACTTGTCCTGGGACTCGTCCTCTTCAGTATTTCCTGGTATTTTATCTTTCACCGGCGTCCTGCCCCGGTGACTCCCGCGAAGACAGAGGATATCACTCCTCAGAAAGTCGAACGGCAGGAGGGCATCGAACATCTTTATGCCCGGGGGAAAAGGATCATCCGAGCCAAAGCCGACCGCTATTCCCTTGGAGAAAATAATCGCTACTTTCTTGAGGGGAATGTCGAGATCAGGGAAAGGTTCGAAGAAGGGAAGCCGGAGGTCATTATTTCAGGGGACAAGGCCAGCCACGACAAGGATTTTCGCGAAGCTTTTTTGGAGGGAAAGGCCAAGCTCAAGTACGGTGACCTCACGATAGAGTCTGCTTCTTTTTCCTATGAGCAGAGCCTCGACCTGCTCTCCACAGATCAAGGAATGGCTTTCTCTTCGGAGAAGCTTTCTGGCAAGGCCCTCAAGATGGCCTATTCCTTTAAAGACGAATCTGTCCGCCTAGAAGGGCAAGTGGAGCTTGAACGCCCCCCCACTTCTGAGATCCCTACCCCTCTCCTCATCAGGGGGGATCTCTTGATCTACAGCCGTCAATCTAAGACAGGCAGCGGAACGGGGAATATTACCTTTTCTCAGGGCGAAAGCCATGGCCAGGCTGACTCCGCCGAATTCACGCTGACGGCTGATGAGCAGTATCTTGACTCTCTTCTCATGAAAGGGAATGTCAAGGCCTCCATCATTGAAGACCAGGCCGCGGCATCTCCGGAAGGAAACATCATCCTGACTAGGGCCAGCAAGAGAGAGCTCTCAGCCGCCGAGATCAGCCTGAAAGGGTTTTTGGACAGGCCCAAGATCGACTCCCTTACGGCGACCGGGCATTGCCTCCTGATATCTTCTGCTTCATCAGGCGAACTCGCCGAGGTCCGGTCGGAGGACATGCGTATGGTTTTTAACGCGCAGGGAGGCCTGCGAAGGTTCCGCGCCTTGAAGAATGCGAATATGGTTGAGAGGAGAAGGGACGGGAGGGTCGAGCGGACAATGTCCGGGAAAGAAATAGCGATCTCCGACCAGGGAACGTCGCTTCGAGTCACGGCGGAGAAAGACGGCGAAGCGAGCGTCAACACCAGCGATAGCGAGATCACGGCCAGGAATATCTCGCTCGATCCCGGCACAGAGATATTAAATGCTCAAGGGGAGGTCAAGGCCATCCTGAGGCTCCGGCCGGAGAACACTGAGAACGGGGGCTTTTTTTCGGCCGAGACTCCCGTTTTTATCACCTGTCAGGGACTGAGATACGAGAAGGGCCAGGAACGTTTATTTCTAAGAGAGAACATCAGGATGTGGCAGGAGAAGAAAATGCTCTTTGCCGAGAAGCTCGACGTTTTGAAAAAGACGATGGACTTCTCCGGCGAAGGCCGCGTCCGGACCGTCCTCCCTTTCCTGCCCAAGAACGAAGGCGAGAAAGAGGATCGCCTTGAAATGGGCGGGGAAAAAATGAACCTGAGCAGGCGAGACAATATTCTAACCTATGAACAAAACTGCTGGCTCGAAACTCAAAAGATCGACCTGAAATCGGACTTCTTGTTTGCCTACCTCCAGGAAAAGAAAGGCGAGGTCCAGAGGATCGAAGCCAGAGGAAAAGTAGTGATCAGCGAGCAGCTGAGAGAGGGAAGGGGAGCGGAGGCTGTTTATGACGTGGACAAGGAGACCATTGTCTTGACCGGCAACCCCATTCTTGTCGACAAAGACAAGGGAGTTATCGAGGGAGACAAATTGACTTTTCATCTGGGCGATGGTAGAATCACGGTGGAAAATAAAGACAGAGAACGTTCGGTCACCGTCATCAAATCGTGAAAAATGAGGTTCACCTTAAGAGCCATCGGTTTGGCCAAAAGCTACCGCCAGAAGAGGGTTGTTGATAATGTCTCAGTGGAGGTCAAGCGGGGGGAAATTGTCGGCCTCTTAGGCCCCAACGGAGCCGGAAAAACCACCACTTTTTCCATCATCATCGGCCTGGTTCCTCAGGACGAAGGAAAAATCTTCCTGGGAGATGAAGACATCACCGACCTGCCCATGTACTTGAGAGCTCAGAAGGGGTTGTGCCTTCTTCCTCAGGAGCCGTCCGCTTTCAGGAAGCTGAGTGTGGAGGACAACCTTCTCTCCGTCGTAGAGGCCGCGCCGGAGTCCTCTATCAAAGGAGATGGTCAGGTTGGAAAGGTGCTGCGGGAATTCGGGCTGGAAAAGCTGGCCAAGTCCAAAGCCTACACACTCTCAGGGGGAGAGCGACGGAGGCTCGAGATTGCCCGGGCCATGATGATGCGCCCCGAATTCGTCATGCTGGATGAGCCTTTTACCGGCATCGACCCGTTGGCTGTCCAGGACCTTCGAAAAATCATCCTCACTTTGAAGGACAAGGGGATCGGTCTCTTGATCACGGATCACAGCGTCAGAGAGACATTGAAAACCACCGACAGGGCTTATATTATCGACCGGGGTAAGATTCTTAAAGAGGGGACTCCTCAGGAATTGATCCTTTCGGAGGAGGTCAAGAAATGTTACTTGGGCGAGGATTTCTCTCTTTAGGGAAGGGCGGAGAGAAGGTTCTTCGGCTATGGTTTTAAAGCAGCGGCTTGACCAGAGGCAAGTTCAGAAGCTGATTCTGGCTCCTGCCCTCCAGCAGGCGATCAAACTGCTCCCGATGACCAACTTGGAGTTGATCGAAGTCATCGATCAAGAACTTTCGCAAAACCCGATGCTCGAAGAAGAAGCCCCCGAGGGGAAGACCAGGGAGAAAGAGTCAGACACGTCCGGAGCGGGTGAACAGGCTGAAAACATGGAGCCGGGTCAGTCCGACGAACTATCAGAAGATCTGGAATTTGAATCCCATTTTCAGGAATATTTCGATGATGGATTTCGTTCTTATTTTACCGAGAGAAAAGAGATTCCTTCCCTAGAAAACATCCTGTCTAAGAGTCCGTCTCTCTGGGACCATTTAAACTGGCAGGCCAACCTGACTTTTTTTGAAAAGGCGGATAGGGATATTGCCCAGTTGATCATCGGAAATATAAACGAAGATGGCTATCTGACTGTTTCTGAAGACGAGTTAGCGGGTATGACAGGAGTAACCCGGGAAAAGATCACTGAGGTCCGGCGCAAAATCAGGTCCTTTGACCCCGTTGGAGCCGGCAGCCTCGACCTCAAGGAGGCCCTGCTCGCTCAGATGGACTATCTCAAGATTGACGACGAAGTCACCCGGCAGATCGTCCAGAATTACCTCGGACTGCTCGAAAAATCGGACTTCGTCCAGCTGGCCAAGCTTCTGGGCCTGTCGCTTCAGGATATCAAGAACCATATCGAAGTGATCAAGAGGTTGGACCCCACTCCCGGAAGAAAATACAGCCAGGAAAAAACATCCTACGTGGTTCCGGATATCACTGTCTCGAAGGAAGAGGACGAGCTCGTTGTCAGTTTAAATGACGAGGGCCTCCCGCGGCTGAGAATCAACGCCTACTATAGAAAACTCCTGGCCAAGGCCGCCAAGGAGAATGTCGAGGCGTATAATTTCCTAAAGGACAAGTTGAAAAAGGCACTCTGGTTCCTGCGCAGTCTGGACCAGCGTGATCACACTGTTTATAAGGTGGCCAAGTACATCGTTGACCGGCAACGCGAGTTTTTTGAAAAGGGGATCGATTACATCAAGCCGCTTACCCTGATGGAGATCGCCAGAGAAATCGGCGTCCATGAGTCGACTGTCGGCCGGGTTGTGGCCAACAAGTTTATGATCACACCATGGGGTGTCTTTCCTTTGAAATATTTTTTCCACAAATCATTGGTGGGCAATTTCGGCGAAGAGATTTCGTCTTTGAAGGTCAAGGAGAAAATCAAAAAGCTCGTCGAGAATGAAGACAAAACCCGGCCCTTGAGCGATATCGAAATTGAGGAAATATTGGCCCGGAACAACCTGAAAATCGCCCGGCGGACCGTGGCCAAGTACAGAAAACAGCTCAAGATTCCGTCGTCTCACATCCGCAAAAGAAAATCCATTATGGAGGGAAGCTAATGCGTGTTCATTTCACTGCGCGGCAGATGGACCTCACGCCCGAGATCAAGACGTATTGTGAGAAGAGGCTTAAAGCGCTGGAAAAATTGATGGGCTCGGTCATAGAGGTTGACCTCATCCTCTCCGTAGAGAAATACAGGCACAAGGTGGAAATCCACGTCAAGGCCAAGGGAGCAAGCTTGATGATGGTGGAAGAAACCCATGACATGATGAATTCTTTGAACATGGCTTTTGAGAATCTTGAGAAAAAGGTGAAGAAAGAGAGGGAAAAATTCAGAGCGAAGAAAAGACGACGGGGACGGGAACGAAAGCAATCCTCTTGGTCTTTAGAGGCGGCGGCCGAGACAGAGAAAAGAATCATCAAAAGCCAGGCCTATTCCTTGAAGCCTTTGCCTTTGGAAGAAGCCCTTCTCCAGTTTGACCTTGAGGGGAAGGACGTCTTCCTTTTCCGGAAACAGGGTTCTGAAAACTGGGCCGTCATCTATCGGCGCAAAGACGGCCATTATGGACTGATCGAACCAGAATAGGCCGGTGAAAAAAAGGCAGAAAGCGTGAAAGTCTATCCCCTGCTCACGGAAGCCACAGTCATCGTTGACCTTCAATCCCGGGAGCGGGATGCCCTCCTTGAAGAGATGGCCCTTTTCTTGAAAGAAAAAGAGGTTATCAGACAGGACAAAGAGCTGTTAGAGAAGCTTATTCAAAGGGAAAATCTGGGAAGCACAGCCATCGGCAAGGGAATTTCTATCCCCCACTGCAAGCTGAAAGAGGTTAAAAACGCCATTGTCGGCGTGGCGGTCTCCAGGAAAGGCGTGGATTTCGGGTCGAGCGACAGAAAACCGACGCATGTCTTTTTCCTGGTCATTACTTCCCCTGAAAATCCCAGCCTCAACTTGCAAATCCTCGCCGCTATTGCCCAACTTGTGCGGAACTCGGCCTCTCTGGTCAGGAAAATCATGGGGGCGAAGAATCCGCGAAAGGTGATCGATGTCATCCGCGAGGAAGAAGAAAAGCTGAATGAATAATCCCACCGGCTCTTCCCGAATCACGCTCTCCGGCGGATTTCTTCGAATTTTCGGGCTGGGCGTCATCATCATCGGTCACAGCGGCATCGGCAAGAGTGAGAGCGCACTGGAGCTGATCTCTCGGGGACACCGTTTTATTTCGGACGATGTAGTTGAGGTCAGGAAGCGGAAGGACGGAAAAGTTATCGGCAGTGCTCCCTCCCTCAGCCGTTATTTCATGGAAATCAGAGGGCTGGGGATCATCAACATTAAAGAAATCTACGGGCTTCGGGCCATTGCCCGCGAGTCCAATGTAGACCTGGTTATCCGGCTCAAGAAATGGCAAAGAGGGGATGAGTACGACAGGTTGGGGCTTGAGTTTCCCGAGGATTTTGAAATTCTGGGGGTGAAAATCCCTCAACTGATCGTCCCCGTGGCTCCCGGACGGACCATCGCCCTGTTGATCGAAGTCGCCTGCAAAGTTCAATTGCTGCGACAAAAGGGATATCATGCTTCCCATGAGATCGTCAAACGGCTGGATAAGGCTCTGGCCTGACCAGTCAAGGATGAGACAAAGATGAGGGAAGATCGATTTCTTATCATTACTGGCATTTCAGGATCAGGAAAGACCGTGGCCAGCCATTTCCTCGAGGATCTGGGCTACTATTGCGTAGATAACCTTCCGGCCAAGCTCATTCCTAGTCTAGTCGACCTCTGGCTGAGGAAAAAGGTCGAGATCGAGAAGATAGCCTTGGTCGTGGATATGAGGGAGTCGGGGTTCTTAACCGATTTTCCCAAGGTGCTGGAGAAGATCAAGAAAAAAATCAAGCCGAAGCTCATTTTTCTCGATTCCTCGGATGAGACCCTTCTCAAGAGGTTCAGCGAGACCCGTCGTCCGCATCCCCTGACCAGGAAAAAGTCCATTATTGACGGAATCCGACTTGAACGGAAAAGACTGGACCCGATCAAGAAGATGGCCGACGAGGTTTTCGATACCTCCTCCACTAATATCTCGCAACTCAAAGAATTGCTCACCCGCAGGCTGGTCAAGGGAAAAAAACCTGCGCTCCAGATCGCCCTTACGAGCTTTGGCTACAAGTACGGTATTCCGCTCGATTCTGACCTTATTTTTGACACCCGTTTCTTGCCCAACCCTTTTTATCTTGACCGGCTGCGCGAGAAGACCGGAAAGACGAAGCTGGTCAGAGATTATGTTCTTCATTCCCGGGAGACGCAGGAGTTTCTCAAAAAATTGTCCGGATTTGTCGATTATCTCATCCCCGGGTTTATCGCTGAGGGCAAAAGCTATTTGACCATTTCGATCGGCTGCACCGGAGGCAAGCACCGGTCCGTCGTCGTCGTCGATGAATTGAGGGACTATCTTCGAAAGAAGAGATATGATATAAAAATCTATCACCGTGATCTCTACAAGTAGGTTGCAGGCATGATCGGCGGAATCATCGTTTCCCACGGAAGGCTGGCTGAGGAGCTCTTGAATGCCCTGACCATTATCCTCGGAGAGGCGCCCAACATCGAGGCCATTTCGATCGGCTGGTATGATGATGTGGAAGACTCCAAGAAAAAAATCAACCAGAGCCTCAAGCGGGTGGACCAGAAGAACGGCGTGGTGATCTTTACGGACATGTTCGGCGGAACGCCATCCAACCTGAGCTTCAGCTTTATGAAAGACAATCAAGTCGAGATCGTCACCGGCGTCAACCTGCCCATGCTCATCAAGTTCGTCTCTCTTCAGAGAAGCAACAACCTCAAGGATGTCGTTAAAAAAGTTGTCGAACAGGGGAAAAAGAATATCCATCTGGCCAGCGCCCTCTTGAGCTCAAAGCAGTAAAGGGGCCTGAGGGGATGGTCGAGAAGGCAATTGTCATTAAGAACAGATTGGGTTTGCACGCACGGGCAGCTGTGAAATTTGTCAACTTGGCCAACCGCTACAGCTCTTCTGTCAGAATCATCAGGGATGAGACGGAAATAGACGGCAAGAGCATTCTCGGGATCCTGACGCTAGCGGCTATTCAGGGGACTTCGATCGTCCTGCGGATTTCAGGAAAGGATGAGAATGATGCGCTCAGGGCCCTGGAGGATCTGGTCAAAGATAAATTCGGGGAGCGAGAGTAGGCCCAATGTCTTTTGTCAGGCTGAGAGGAATCGGCGTTTCGCCGGGAATCGGCATGGGAGAGATCACCCTCACAGAGAGGACTCTTCTGACTTCAGCCAAGGAGAGGGTTGCTTCTTCCAAAGTCGGCGAGGAAGTGCAGAGGCTTAAGAAGGCCGTCGAACGGACCAGAAACGAGCTCTACCGTCTGAAGCAAGAGGTCAAAGAGAAGATGGGGGAGGAGCACGCCTTCATCTTTGATGCTCACCTTTTGATTCTCGATGACCAATCCTTGCTTGCGGCGATTGAGAAAATCGTCGATCAAGAGAAAGTCAGGGCAGAATGGGCGTTAACTCAGGTTAACAAGAAGTATCAAGAACTCTTCGATTCGATTGCCGACGACTATTTTCGCCAGAGAAAATCTGACGTGTCGGATGTCCTGGCCCGGATTTACGGTAACCTGGAGTTGAAGAGAAAAAAGAAACGGGATGATAATTCCAAAAAGCTGGTCCTGATCGCTCATGACCTCCTTCCTTCGGAAGCCGCTACAAGGCTCAGCCTGGGCAATGTCCTGGCCGTGGCCATGGATATGGGCGGGCCGACCTCTCATACAGCGATTCTGGCGCGCTCCTTGAATATTCCCACCGTCGTGGGACTCCATAATGTGACTCAGCAGGTCAAACGCGGGGATTATCTCATCGTTGATGGAACAGACGGAGAAGTAATCATCAATCCTCCCCCCGCGGTCAAAAAGGAATTCCAGAGCAAGAAGGAGAAATTTGATCACTATTACAGAGAACTCAAGAAGACAGCCAAGTTGAAATCCCTCACTCTGGATCAAGTCAAGTTTTATGCCTTGGCCAATATCGAGCTTCCTGAAGAAGTGGGCATGGCCTTCTCCTTCGGGGCCGAAGGAATCGGACTTTTCCGTTCAGAATTCCTCTATCTGCAGAGCGAGACTCTGCCTACGGAAGCGGATCATTACTCTGTCTATTCGCGGATTGCCAAGGCGGCCTACCCCGCACCTGTGTATATCCGCACAGTGGATATCGGTGGGGACAAAAGCCTGCCTCAATTGAAGATCGAGAAAGAGCCGAACCCTGCTCTGGGGCTCAGGGCTATCCGGCTGTCCCTGGCGAACCGGGACGTGTTCAAAGTCCAGCTGCGGGCGATCCTCAGAGCCAGCTCCTTAAAAAATGTCCGGATCCTAATTCCCATGGTTACGGAAGTTGAGGAAATCTTCGAGTTTAAGCTGATTTTCGAGGAGGTCAAGCTTGAGCTGGAAAGGGAACGGGTGAAGTTCGACAGGCAAATCCAGGTGGGCGTCATGATCGAAGTTCCGGCGGCCGCTGCCATCACCGATGTCCTGGTGAAAGAAGTGGATTTCCTCAGCATTGGGACAAACGACCTGATTCAGTACTACCTGGCGGTCGATCGCACCAACGAGTTTGTCTCCTATCTCTACAAGCCCCTCCACCCTTCCGTTTTGCGGCTGATCAAGTTCATCATCCAGGCGGCTTTAAGAGAAGGGAAGGATGTCACTGTCTGCGGTGAGATGGCCGCTCATCCTCTTTCCGCGCTCATTCTTCTGGGATTTGGCCTGCGCAAGTTCAGTATGAACCCGATTTTCATACCGAGAATCAAGAATACGTTTCGTTCCGTGGAGCTGAGAACTGTGGAGAAAGTCGTCGAAGAAGCACTGAGCTTGAATACGGCTCAGGATATCGAAGAACACGTGATCGAAAAGATCCTGGCCAAGCACCCCAAGGCTTTTCTGCTGGGACAGGTCATGTAACCCGGCCGTAATCATCCCGGATGCGGACGATGTCCGTCTCCGCGGATTCGCCGATCCAAATCTCCATGACGCGGCCCGGCTGCCGGCCGAGGCAGCGAAGCCGGTGAGGAATTTTCCTGGGGATGAAAACTTCCTCTCCTTTCTTTAGTTTCCATGTCCTTGAGCCAAGCGTGATCTCCAACCCGGTGTCGAGGACGACCCAGAATTCGCTCCTTTTGGAATGATACTGAAGAGAGAATGCCGCCCCGGGCTTGACCGTTATAATTTTGATGCTCCGGGCGAGTTTATAGGGATAGGAGCGGAATTTTCCCCAGGGGCGAACGTCTTCCTCAATTTTTTTTCTGAATTTTGCTTCGGCAGCCTTAAAAAGGGACGTCGTCCTCGCCCTCACCCTCTCCTTCTCCTTCCTCTTCCCGAAGATCGACCCGTTCATCTGGGGCGAAATCGGACGAGGGCGTCTCCGCAGGGAACGGCTCCACGCCGACGGCCTCTTCGCGTTTTCCGAGAAGGATGATGTTCTGCGCTTCGATCTCCGTTGTGGACCTCTTGTTTCCGTCCCGGTCCTGCCAGGCCCGGGTCCTCAGCTTGCCCTCAATCAAGACTTGTTTTCCCTGGGTCAGGTATTTTTCGCAGAACTCGGCCAGCTTTCCCCAAGCGATAACCCGATGCCACTCTGCCCGGATTTGGCTTTCGTTAGTATTAGGATTGAAAAAGCGTTCATTCGTGGCCAGAGAGAACCTGGCCACGGCGCGCTCTTTCTGGGGAAGGTATCTCAGATCCGGCTTGCCGCCCAAGCGTCCGATGAGGATGACTTTGTTCAGGCTATTGATATCTCTCATTTCTTTTGGGACAGCTCCTTCATTTTTTCCTGAGCGATCCTGGATTCCTCGGCAAGAGGATACTTACCGGTGAGCAGCTTAAAAACAACCACGGCCTCCTCCTTTTTCCCGAGTTCCGCCAGGGCAAACCCTTTTTTCAGGTAGGCAGCGGCGATTTTATCACCCTGCGGATAGTTCATGATCAGGTCGTTGAACTGGTCGATGGCTTCCTCAAATTTTCTCTGGCTGTAAAAACATTCCCCGATCCAGTAGAGAGCGTTGTCGGACAAGGGGCTGTCGGGAAAGTTCTCGCGATACATTTTGAACCCGTCGACGGCCAGTTCAAAATTTCCCTTCAGATAGTCTGTGTAAGCAGAATTGTAGGTATCCTGCGGCGATAATGAGGGAGTGGGGGGAACGGGCGGTTTCTGCCCAGTTTCCTGAGGCTCCTTTTTCTGCTCGGGCTTTTTCTTTTCGGCCGCAGGCGGCGCTCCGGCTTTTGTCTCTGGCGCGGGAAGCTGCGGTTGAGGCCCGCCCCCTCTCATCGCCATCAGGTCCTCGGAAATTTTGGTGAGGAGTAGGTTGACTTGTTCGACCTTGTCCAGCAAGAATTGATATTGAGAGGGAACATTTCTTATGCCTTCCTGAACATTGGCCTGGTCGGCCTGGAGAAGCTTGAGCTGCGCCTGGACCTCTCTGACCTGATTTTTTATCGCCTCAATGCCAGCGGCATTCTTCTCCAGCTGGGCCTGGAGCGCGAGAATCTGTTTCTTGAGGACCTGGACATCTTCATAGATCAGCTCGTACGCTTTCTTACTCTTGTTTTGCCCGAACGAAACGAGTGATAGGACAGAGAGAATAAGGGCAATTCCCGGCAGCCTTATTTTCATCGACTCGATATTATTTTTCGATGATCAGGAATTGGGCTCTGCGATTTTTCGCCCAAGCCGTTTCCGAATGGCCGGGTTCAAGCGGCTGGCTCTTTCCGTAGGAGATAATTTTCATCCGGTCCGGAGATATGCCCAGTGAAACCAGATAGTCCATCGTGCTCTTGGCTCTTCTTTCTCCCAACGCCAAGTTATACTCTTCGGTGCCTCTCTCATCGCAATGTCCTTCGATGAGAACCTTAACGCTGGCAAATTTCTTGAGCCAGGCGGCGTCGGAATCGAGAACCGGCCTGGCGTCTGGCCGGATTTCGAACCTGTCATAATCGAAATGAATCATCTTGAGAGGGGCTTCCATGTTGATTTCTTCGAGGGATTTGGACATAAAGATCTCTTCTTCACTCAGCGAAGGCTTCGTCACTGGCGGGGCCTCTTCGACTTTTTCCACCCGGGGCTGCTCTTGGGCTGCCGGAGGCGGCGGGGTTGGCTTGACCTTGGGCTTGCAGCTCATCAGGAACAGAAAAGCGACCACGCAGATGATGAGAATGACCAGTAGTTTTTTAATCATTCATCCTCCTCCTTTTTTTATTGGCCTATTGCGACCGGAGTCGCTATCTGCCGCGACTCATTGTAACTAAACCTATTTTTGCCTGTCAATCTTTATCTTTGGCGGGTCTTTTGCTCAGCGGGACCAGTCGGGCAGCTTGTTGGTCCCCTGGGAGGTGAGTCGCCGGAGGTTGGTCGCGTCATAATCGATGGTATAGATTTGCAGGCTTCCACCCAGGTTGGACGTGAAAGCGATGTGCCGGCCGTCTGCGGACCAGCTGGGAGATTCATTCCGGGCGTTGCTCTCGGTGAGCTTGGTGATCTGATTGGTCCGGAGGTTCAAAACATACAGGTCAAAGATGTTTTCGACTCTGGAAACGTAGACGATCCTATCGCCGGTCGGAGACCAGGCCGGGGAATCATGATACGTGCCTCCAAAGCTCACACGGCGAAGGTTGGAACCCTCGGCGTCCATGATATAGATTTGGGGAGTGCCGCTCCGGTCCGAGACAAAGGCGATCTCCCGACTGGTAGGGGACCAGGATGGGGCTGTGTCGACCGCGCCTTCATTGAAGGTCAGCCGCTTGACATTCCTGCCGTCGGCGGCGGCCACATAAATTTCCGAATTGCCGTCCATCGTTGAACAGAAGGCCATTCTTTTTCCGTCGGGAGAGAAGGACGAAGCAAAATTTGTTCCCCGGGTTGAGACAGGACTGATCTTCCCCGCCTCGAGGTCCAGGAGGTAAAGTCCTGCCTCGCCCAGCCTTCTGTAGGACGTGAAGGCAATTTTTTTCCCGTCTGGCGACCAGGCCGGCATGTAATCCCTTGTCTTGTTGAATGTCAGACGGGTCTGATTCTGGCCGTCGTAGTCCATCATGTAGAGTTCGTCGTTGCCGTCGCGGCTAGAGACGAAGACGATCTTTGACGTGAAGATCGGCTTTTCTCCAGAAAGGTTCTTAACCATTTCGTCGGCCATCCGGTGAGCCGCCAGCCGGTAAACGCTTTTGGTCGCCTGATAGCGCTTGCCAAATATGAATCTTTGGCCCTTGACGTCATAGACCTTGCCCTCGAAGACGATATTCTCGCCTTCTCCCTCCAAGATCTCTCCCGCCAGAAGGATGCTGGCTTGGATTGACTCCCATTCCTTGTAGGAGATATTTTTCGGGTCTAGAGCCCGGATGTAGTCGTAGTACTTCTTCGGCAGGAGTTCGAAGATCCGGCTGTAAGCGAGGTCTTCTGAAATCACACGGTGGATCTCCATGGCTGCCTCCTTGGCCCGGGGAGATGACCCGGAGACAAAGAAATCGGGAAGAGCCAGGGCGATCGCCGGGACCCCTTCTTTCAGCGTCAGGTAGATTTCTTGCTGGGAGCACAGGGGAAGACATAAGAATACGGACATAAGGCAGATTGGAGTTATTTTTTTCATTTTCACTCGTTTCACTTGGAGTGCTCGAAAATCAGGTGGATGACCAGGTAGGGCTCATCGTAATCTCTGGGCAGGGGTGGAAAGGGCGAAGAGGCTTTGACGGCGCGCAGAGCTGACAAGTCCAGCGGGGTGATGCCGCTCGACTCTTCAACTTTCAGGTCGGACACTTGTCCATCCTTATTGATCCTGAACAAGATTATCGTCTGAAAGTTTCCGGCAACACCCGGGTCGACGAGAGAAGTAAACCAGTTGCTTGAGACCCTGTCAGTGATGATCTGGAGATAATAGGTAAAGGGAAAGTTCGAGAGACCGCCTGCGCCTCCATAGCCGGGGCCTCCAGGACCCATGCCTGTGCCGATGCGCAAACCCGTGCCCATCCCGGACCCTTCTCCTCCCCCGCCAGCTTCAGCGGTTTCCTTGGCAGTTTCGGCCGACCCGGGTTCCGGCTTGGTGATCGCCGCCTTTTTCTCCGTTTTTGGCTGAGTCTCTTTCTTCGGTTTTTCCACTGGATAGCGCAGGCCCGGTTTGGGCTCTTCTTTAACCTTCTGGGGCACCGTCAGGTCTCTCAACGTTTCTTTCTTGGCAGGCGGCGGAGCAGCCTTTAACGGCCCCCCTCCACTTGCCCCGCCGCCTCCTCCGCCGGGACCGACAAAGGTCAGCGGGATATATTGAACCATTCCCTTTTTCGAAGATTTGGGCAAGGAGGGAGAGACTAAGATCAACAAGAAGAGGACGACATGGACACACAGGGAGGCATAAATGGCCCTTTTAAATGCCGCGCCATTCCCGCCAGGATTCATTTTTTTGTCTTGGCCGCTTTGAGCTCTTTCGGCTCTGTGACCAATCCGATTGTCTCTATCCCGGCCTTCCTGATAATATCAACGACGTCGACGAAATAGCCATAGGACACATCTTTGTCGCTTTGGATGAAGATGATTTTTTTGCTCTTGCCGGCAAAATACTCGCGCAATTTTCTTTCCAGAAGGTTGATGTTAATGACCGCCTCGCCCATGTGGATGAACCTGTCCTTGGTGATGGTGATAGTGAGTCCTTCCTCAGCAGGCGCGGACTGCGTCTCGGCCTGGGGCAGGCTCACTCCGATTCCAGATTGCATCATCGGGGCCGTGACCATAAAAATGACCAGGAGGACGAGCATGACATCGACGAACGGGGTGACGTTGATTTCAGAGAGAGAGGTGCCGATGTGCTTTTTGGACGAGGACGGGGAGAGAGATTGGGGTCTAAGTGCCATGAAGTCTTTCGGCGATATTTAAAAATTCGAGCGAAAAATCCTCCATATCGGTGATGAGTACCTTGATGCGGTGGAGAAAGTAGTTGTAGGCGATGACTGCCGGTATAGCGGCGAACAAACCGAAGGCAGTGGCGATCAGGGCCTCGGCGATCCCGGGCGCGACCGTGACCAGGCTGGCCGAGCGGACTATGCCGATTCTCTGAAAGGCATCCATGATCCCCCAGACCGTGCCGAACAGCCCGATGAATGGGGTCACGCTGCCAGTCGTTGCCAGAAAGCTCATCATTTTCTCCAGGCGCGAGATCTCTGCGTTGGAGGCCTTTGTTAGGACCCGGCTCAAGCTTTCCATCTTGGCGGAATTGATGGCGTTCTGGGGGTTGGAACGGGACATATGAGCGAGCTCCTTAAACCCGGACTGGAAGAGAGTCACGAGGGGGCTGCCCCGGTATTTTCTGGCCGCTTCATTCACCTCGGACAGGTTCTTGCTCTTTCGGAACGCCTTGAGGAACTTATCCGATTGAGAGAACGCTGTCCGGATCGTCCTTCTCTTGAAGAAGATAATCGCCCAGGAGAAGACTGAGAAAACGAGGAGAATGAGCAGGACGAGCTGGACAACAGCGCTCGCTTCAACGATCAACCTGAAAATGTTCATCGCTTCGGTTCAAAAAGTAACACAGGAGGGAGGGATTGTCAAATAAGTGAATGGGGCCAGCTCTGGAACCATCTTCTTCTCCGGGATCATAGCTCTGGGGCCGTTTGACAAAGGTGATCGGGTTATAATAAGAAATACGGGTTTAAGCGCCTTCTAAAAAGGAGGGATCTGTGAAGAAGAAATATCTGCTTTTCCCAACCCTGAGTTTAACGGTGCTGGTCTTGCTGATTTCCCTGAGCTGCTCCTCGAGGAAGAAAAGCGCGAGGGGGGAAGGTCAGAAGGAGGCCAGTCTGAAGCTTGCAGCCCTGACTCCCATCGAAGAACTGGGGAAAAAACTCTTTTTCGATAAGAACCTCTCTACGCCGGAGGGGCAGGAATGCGCCGCCTGCCACGCTCGGGCTGTAGGAGGCACGGGCCCCGATGAGGCAATAAATCGGTCGGGCGGAGTCTATGAAGGGGCGGTCAAGGGCCGTTTCGGCAACCGCAAGCCGCCCTCTTCGGCCTATGCCGGGGACAGCCCAGTGCTGCACCGGGACGCCGAGGGCAATTTCATCGGCGGCATGTTCTGGGACGGCCGGGCGACGGGCGAGACTCTGGGGGATCCTCTGGCCGAGCAGGCCATGGGTCCGGTCCTCAACCCTCTGGAGCAGAACAACCCTGATAAAAAAAGCATCATCCTCCAGGTCCAAAAGTCGGACTATGCCGCTCTTTTCGAGGAAGTCTGGGGGAAGGGTTCTCTCGATGCCGAAAAGAATGGCGACGCTGCCTACGAGAAAATCGCGCGGTCGATCGCCGCCTATGAGCGTTCGGCTGAAGTCAACCCTTTCTCTTCCAAGTTCGACGATTTCTGGCGTAGGGCCCAAGCGGCGGGGCTGGCCGTGGATTCCATCGACGACTCCGGCTGGAAAAAATTCGCCGGTCTGGGCCTGGACGACCAGGAGCTCCAGGGTCTCGTCCTTTTCAAGACTAAAGGCAAGTGCGCCGATTGCCATGTCCTGACCGCAGAAAAGGGCAAGGCGCCGCTCTTCACCGATTTCACTTACGATAACCTGGGCATCCCCAAGAACCCGGAAAACCCGTTCTATAAGATGCCCAAGGATTGGAATCCCGACGGTCCGGATTGGGTCGACAAGGGCCTGGGCGGATTCTTGGAAGAATCGCCCAAGTACGCCAGCCTCGCGTCCGCCAACTTCGGAAAGCACAAAGTTCCTACCCTGCGCAACGTGGACTTGAGGCCCCGGCCGGACTTTCCCAAAGCCTATATGCACAATGGCTTCTTCAAGGATCTCGAGGCTGTCGTGCACTTTTACAACACGCGCGACGTTTCCTCCGAGAATTGGCCGGCTCCGGAGATTTCCGAAAACCTCAATACAACCGAAATGGGAAATCTAGGCCTGACAGCCAAGGAGGAGGCCGCCATCGTTCTGTTCATGAAGACTCTGTCGGACCGGCTGTAGGTTTTACTCTGGCAACCGCAGTTTGCCGGCTTATCCCTGGGCTTATTGACAAGTACGGCCCGGAGTAATAGATTTTCAAAAGAGAAAAGCCGTGGCCAGTAAAGACAGACTATTCCAGCCCGCCCAGGTTCTGGCTATCAGCTTTGCCGTCGCCATCCTGGCGGGCGCTCTCCTGTTGATGCTTCCCTTCAGCACAACCTCCGGCCATATCTCTTTTGTCGACGCGCTTTTTACCTCGACATCCGCCGTCTGCGTAACGGGGCTCATTGTCCAGGACACAGCCACTTATTTCACGCTGACAGGTCAGGTCATCATCCTTCTGTTGATCCAGCTTGGCGGACTGGGAGTGATGACTTTTTCCACGATGGTCCTGTTGGTGGCCGGAAGGAAAATTGCAGTCACGGACCGGATCCTGGTCCAGGAAGGCTATCATCCCGGCGCGCCGCGGGATTTCCGGGCCTTGATCAGGAACATTTTTATCTTTGCTTTTTCGATAGAACTTATAGGGTTTGTGTTGCTGGTGCTCCGGTTCGGGAGAGGCTTGCCCTTGTCCAAGGCGCTCTTCGCCTCTGTGTTTCACTCCATTTCCGCATTCTGCAATGCCGGCTTTTCTGTTTTCAGCAACAACCTGATGTCTTACCGCGGCGATATCCTGGTCAACCTGACGATCGTTTTCTTGATCATCCTCGGCGGCCTGGGATTCCTTGTCCTCCAGGAATTGACAGCCTTTTTTTCCGGGCGGATCAAACGAGAAAAAAAACAAGTTTCCCTTCACAGTAAACTGGTCTTTGTGGTGACGGCAGCCCTTATCGTTGGCGGGTTCGGGATTTTCCTGGCATTAGAGTGGAACAAGAGTATGGCCCTGTTCACCCTGAAGGAGAAAGTCCTCGCTTCCCTTTTTCAAGTGGTCACGCCCAGGACAGCCGGGTTTAACACGATGGACCTGGCCCCCTTGAGCACAGCCACAGTCTTGCTGATGCTTTTGCTGATGTTCATCGGCGCGTCCCCCGGCTCAACTGGAGGCGGCGTCAAGACGAGCACGTTTGGCGTGGTCCTGGCTTTCGTGAGGTCCAAGATTGTGGCCAGAGATTCGGTCCATCTTTTCTACAGGACGATCCCACGGGAAATTATCATCAAGGCCTTCACCGTCATCTCTCTTTCCATCAGCCTCATTTTTGTCTCCTCGTTCGTCGTCCTCGCCAATCAGCCAGCCATGCTGATGAAAGAAGTTTTTTTTGAGGTCTTCTCCGGATTCGGTACAGTCGGTCTTTCTCTTGGCATCACGCCGAGCCTCAGTTCCCTGAGCAAAGTTGTCCTGGTCCTGACCATGTACGCCGGGAGAATCGGCCCTCTGACCCTTCTCTATGCGTTCAGTCGGCGGAAAGCCTTGGGGAAGTTCGAGTATGTTGAAGAGAGGGTAATGATCGGGTAAAATATCCCAGCGAGGAAAAAATGATCAAATTTGCCATTATCGGTTTGGGAAGCTTTGGCGGGAACGTGGCCAAAACGCTCTACGAAAAAGGGCATGAAGTTTTGGCCATAGATAAGGACACTCATAAAATTGAGGCGGCAAAATCATTTTCTTCGCATGCCGTGATCATGGATTCAGTCGATAAAGAAAGCCTCGAGGCCGTGGGAATACGCGAAATGGATGTTGTGGTGGTGAGCCTGGGGCCGGAAATGGAAGCCTCAATCCTGACCGTCCTGCACCTTTCCGAGTTGGGAGTCAAGCGGATTGTGGCCAAAGCCCTGACAGAGGATCACGCCAAAATCCTCGAAGCCATCGGGGCAACGGAAGTCATCTACCCGGAAAAAGACATGGCTGTCCGGACAGCTCTCCGGCTGATGAGCCCGAACATCATGGAATGCCTGCCGCTGCTGTCCGGGATCAGCATTCAGGAGATCGCCCCGCCGGAAAAGTTTATCGGAAAGACCTTGAGAGAGCTTGACCTGCGGAATAAGTTTGGGATCCAGGTGATCGCCGTCAGGGAGCTCGTGCCCGAACGGACGGTTTATGTGCCCAGAGCCGATTTTGTTGTCAAAGACAGCGATGTCCTGATCGTCATGGGCGACGAGAAGAAACTGGAAAAGCTGAATTCCCTCTAGCAAACTTCCGGGGCTGAAGGAAGTTTCGCTTTGGCGAGTAAATTTATGGAGGGAGGAACAGATGCCAATGAAAAGAACAACTCATCGGAGCTCTAAGGGCACTAAGCTTTACGCGGTGCGCGACAGCAAGGGGCGGTTTGTAGACATCCAGACCTATAAGCGTGCCCACGCCGCGGACATGAGGCGCAAGAGCAAAGCTGAGGCTACGGCCAAGCTTAAGAAAAGCAAATAAGAAAGTCTTTCACTTTAAGATATTTCCAATCCGAGTCCTGCGGATGAGATGACCTTTTTATTTAGGTGACAAGCTCTATCCCGGAACGTCACAATTTTCGATTCTTGTCTGCAGACGAGTCTCTCCAGGTAATGAAATGCGGAGGAAGTTCGGCCGCTCTCCAGGGGCCTTATGGACTCGGAAAGCAGGGGATAGGAAATCCAGGTGCCGGAGAAAACGGGACTGGTCTATATTGCCAGGCGGAATTCATCTACGAAGTAGGACGATCGTCATGATAATAGATGATATTATATTGCGAAGAGCTCCTGGAAAAGTGATCCCCAACAGCCGTTTTAAGCCCATCGGAATCGTCCATTCTCCTTTCAAAAAAAAAGGAGACATCGATGTGCGGAAATACGCCGATCCTCATGGATTTGACCCCGTCCGGGGTGAGCTGGAAATGTTCAAGAAATACCAAGACGGGCTCAAAGATATCGAAGGTTTTTCCCATCTTATAGTGATTTACCACTTCCACAAGTCCCGAGGATATCAACTTCATACGAAGCCGTTCCTGGGCAATGAACTCAGGGGAGTCTTTTCCACTCGGAGCCCTCACCGTCCCAATCCTTTGGGTTTGACCGTAGTGAGAGTCCTCGGGCGGGAAAGCAATGTCCTCAAGGTTTCAGGAATCGACATGCTGGAAGGAACTCCCATTCTGGATATCAAACCCTATACTTCCAGAGACCAGAAATCTTCCATCCGGCTCGGATGGCTCGAAGACCAAATGAAGTCGGAGAACAAAGAGCCTTAATATTCAGAGGCGACTAAAAGGAAGGCAATCATGAAGACGATCGGCTTGATCGGGGGGATGAGCTGGGAATCCTCCCTCGAGTACTACCGCATCATCAATGAAGGGGTAAAAGCTCGGATGGGTGGGTTCCATTCGGCGAAAAGTATTTTATATTCCGTGGATTTTGCTGAGATGGAGACTCTGCAGCACCAGCAGAAATGGCCGGAAGCCGCTCAAGTCCTAATCCATGCCGCCGGAAGCGTAGAGGCGGCGGGCGCCGACTTCCTTGTCCTGTGCACAAACACAATGCATAAGGTCGCCGCAGAAATCGAGTCCGCCGTCCGCATACCGCTTCTTCACATCGCTGATGCGACGGCCGGGGTGGTCTCCGGCCGGGGCCTTAAAAGGGTCGGACTCCTGGGAACGCGCTTTACGATGGAGGAGGATTTCTACAAAGGACGTCTGAGTCAAAAACATGGCCTCGAAGTCCTCACTCCCGGCCTGCCTGACCGCGAGATTGTCCACCGGGTAATCTACGAAGAGCTGGTCGTCGGCCGGATTGAACCGTCCTCCCGAAGTCAGTTTAAGGCGATCATCAAACGGCTGGTCGGCGAAGGAGCGGAAGGCGTCATTCTAGGCTGCACAGAGATTGGCCTCCTCATCAAAGAAAAGGACAGCCTGGTCCCCTTATTCGACACCACTCGGATTCACGCCCAAGCCGCCGTCGAGTTTGCCTTAGAGTCTTGAGATTCGCAAACCAGGCATACTTCGAAAAGCGGGTCTTTAGAGGCGGCCCGGCGTGATCTATTCGAGCAGTCCCCGGAGGATATCCTGGGCGACCTGCTTGGCCTGCTTTCCCGTCTCCGTGGCCGGGCCGACGCAGGAGGGGCAGCCCTCCTGGCACGGGCAGAGGTTGATCGTCTTCAAGCAGTGTTTGAGAAGGTCTTTCTCCAGGTCAAAAAGGGCCGGGCTCAACCCGATGCCGCCTGGGTAATTGTCATAGATAAAAATGTTGGGCTCAAAATCGGGCTCTAAAAAAACAGGAGGTTCCTCGGGGGTGGCGATTTTTAGAGGAATGTTGCGCGGAGGGACAGATTCTCCCGTCATGTTATCGCCTATGGAAACGCCGACATCGTGCAAGTCGCACATCATAAAGAGGGGGGAGACATGGTGGAGGAGATAGGCCAGGCCAAAGAGGCCGTTGATCCTCTCCTCTGATGAAAAAGGCAGCGACTGAATCAGCGAGGCGGGGATGGTCAGCCAATAAGCGGTCGTGTGCATCTCGTTCTGGGGCAGGCTGAGGTTTCCGGCGCCGACGTTTTCCATGGTGAAGAATTTAATCTTCTTAAAACCCACGACCTGGGTGGCGACGTGGACCTCGCCGTGGGAAATCTGGCAACGCTCCAGTTTTTTTCTGCTGAAGACATCCAGGATCTTAATCTTGGTGTAGTCGATGGCGTCGGTAAAATAATCCACATCGGTCTTTTTTACGTAGGCTTTTCTCTGGTCGAAGTCAAGGTTCTCGACGTAGTATTGCTCCCCCTCGCACATGTAAATGGCCTTGGGATGGAGGCTGGATAGAGCAGACGTGAAATCGACTTCGGCGATGGCCTTGGCTTCTCCGGTCTGGTCGACGACAACAAAATTATCTGAGCTGATGCTCCGCAGGCTGACTCCATCGGCCGGGTAGGCATCCGACGTCCAGTACCATTTTTCCTTGGAATGGTGGAGGAGTTTTTCTTCTTCCAGGAATGTCAAAATTTCGCCGATATCCATCTTCCCGAAATTCTCACCGTCGGCGAACGGCAGCTCGAACGAGGCGCACTCAACGTGGCTGACAAGGATGGAGAGATTGTCGGGGTTGATGAGCGCCCTCTCCGGGCTTCGAGTGAAGAAGTAATCGGGATGATTGACGATGAACTGGTCGAGCGGGGAGCTTGAGGCCACGAGAACTGCGGCCGACCTTCCCGACTTCCGTCCGGCCCGGCCCGCCCTCTGCCACGTGCTGGCGATCGTCCCCGGGTATCCGGCCAGAACGGCCACATCCAGGCTGCCGATATCAATGCCGAGCTCCAGCGCATTGGTGGAGACAACGCCGAGGATCTTACCCTCTCTTAATCCTTTTTCGATCTCCCTCCGTTTGAGGGGAAGGTAGCCGCCCCTGTAACCGCGGATCAGGCCTTCCTCCTTGATGCCTTTTTCGATATCCTCCTTGAGGTAGGTGAGGAGGACCTCGGTGTTCAGGCGGCTCTGGGCGAAGACGATCGTCTGGAGGTCGTTTTTAAGGAACACCGAGGCGACGTGCCGGGATTCGTTGATGTAGGAACGCCGGATGCCCAGGAACCGGTTGACCACCGGCGGGGTGTAAAAGATGAAATATTTCTCGCCCCGGGGAGCTCCGTTGTCGTCGATCAGAGTGACCGGGTGTTCGATCATTTTTTCGGCGACCTCAACCGGGTTGGCAATCGTGGCCGTGCACAGAATAAATTGGGGAGATGACCCATAGAACGCGGCAATCCGCTTTACCCTTCTCAGGACATTGGCCAGGTGGCTGCCGAAGATCCCACGGTAGTTATGCAGTTCATCGATGACGATATATTTGAGATTTCTGAACAGGTTGATCCACTTCGTATGATGAGGCAGGATGCCCGTGTGCAGCATGTCGGGGTTTGTGAGGACGATCTGCCCGATGCTCCGGATGGCTTTTCGTGCATCCTGGGGAGTATCGCCGTCGTACGTATGAACCCGGATGTCCTCGGGCAGCAGGTTGATGACCTCGTCGAGCTCAGCTCTTTGGTCCTGGGAGAGGGCTTTTGTCGGGAAGAGGTAGATCGCCCGGCTGGACGTGTCTTGGAGGATGGCATTGAGCACGGGGAGGTTATAGCAGAGAGTCTTGCCCGAAGCGGTCGGGGTCACAACGACGATGTGTTTCCCGTCCTTGAGCGCTTCCCATGAAGAGCGCTGATGGGAATAAAGCTTTTTATAGCCTTTTTTTTCGAGCGCGTCGAGCAGGGCCGGATGCACGCCCGGAGGATAATCGGCAAAGCGGCCCTCTTGAGCGGGGATATGTTTGACAGCCGTGATGGCGTCTTCCTTAACCCCCATATCATTGAGAATCTCCAGGGACTTCAGCAGATTTTGTTCCCTTGACATCGGCGTAACCTTAACCTCGCCTAATCCTACATTATAAGAAGCGGACGGTCAACCCGGCTCTATCGTGGCGCAGCTTGACATCGTCTTTTCTCGTGCTTATGATTCCTTTCAAGGGGATAGGGAAAACGATAAAAAGCCCGTGCTTTATGTCGTTGATCAAAAAAAATTCTTATTCCACGGAGAGGGCTATCTCTTCGGAAAGGAGTTGAGCCATGCGAAAATGGACTCGTCGCGAATTTCTTATAACCGGCACAATGGCGGCGGTCGTCAGCAGTGTGCCGCGAGAGGTGGGGGCCGTTGTCGATCAGACAAAAGCGATTCTGCCTAAGCATGGATGGCCGTATGTTTCTGCGACAATGGCGGCCCGGGCAATCCAAACAAAGCAAGTTTCTTCGGTCGAATTGACGTCTCTGATTCTTGATCGCATTCAGACGTTCAACCCGAAGATCAACGCAATAGTGACCGTCACTGCCGAAGAAGCTTTGCGACGGGCGAGACAGGCCGATACCGACCTGTCCCGCGGGAAGATCTGGGGCCGGCTGCACGGCGTCCCTTGCACAATCAAAGACACTTTTGAAACGGCGGGCGTGCGGACAACTGCGGGCGCCCCTTTTTTGAAGGACTACGTGCCCAAACATGATGCGGTCGCCGTCGCCCGGATGCGTGGGGCTGGGATGGTGATGCTGGGAAAGACGAATGTTCCGTTCATGGCCGGCGACTGGCAGAGCTATAACGATATTTTCCCGACTGCCAACAACCCCTGGGACCTGACGCGGACCCCAGGAGGCTCCACTGGAGGAGGTGCGGCGGCGATGGCCGCCGGATTAGGATATCTCACGCTCGGCAGCGATATCGGCGGATCAATCCGCGTGCCCGCGCACTTCTGTGGACTCTTCGGCCATAAGCCAACGGTCAGCGTGGTTCCGTTGAGTGGCCATATTCCTCCTCCGCCCGGCGTTGTCGCTCCTCCGACGAGCCTGCCCGTGGCGGGTCCGCTGGCGAGAAGCTCTGCCGACCTGCTCCTGGCTCTGGATGTCCTGGGCGGGCCAGAAGCGGAGGATGCGATCGCCTACAGATGGACTCTTCCGCCGGCGCGCAAAAAGTCGATCCGCGAGTACAGACTGCGGTATGTATTGGAGCATCCGATGTGTCCGGTCACTGCCGCAGTGAAATCCCGCTTGCAGTCAGCAGTGGAGGCGCTGCGTGGGATGGGGGCAACCATGGAAGAAGGATTCCCAGACGGGATCGACGTGGCTCAGCAGTACAAGACATACTTGGAATTGATGTGGGTGGTGATGCTCGAGGGATTGCCGGAAGAAGAACTGCGGAAGATCCGCGAGTCAAGCCCGGCGGCCGATGAGCTTGTGGCCGCAGCCATGAAAAGTGCCGTGACCATGACACACAAGGAATGGACCGCGCTTGATGAACAGCGATACGCTGCCCGCGCAGCCTGGGCGAGTTATTTTCAAGAATACGACGCGTTCCTGATGCCCGTGGATTTTGTCCCGGCGTTTGGCCATGACCATAGCCCGGATGCGTTCGCGCGCGTGTTGAAAACGCCTGAGGGGCCACGGTGCTATATGGATCAATTGTTCTGGGCGTCGTTCGCCGTTATGACAGGACTTCCGGCTACAGCGGCGCCAGTGGGATTGACGGAGGACGCGCTGCCGGTGGGAGTACAGATCCTCGGGCCATGGCTCGAAGATGCGACGCCGATATTTGTGGCGCAGGCGCTAGAGCAAGAGTTCGGGTTCCTGGTGCCGCCGGGCTTCGAGTAGAGTTTAGAGGGACGTTCCCGAAGGGGACACATCTCGCGGAGACCCGTCCCCTTGGGGAGCGTCCCCCTAGGCTTTCCCTTCCTTGTGAACCGCCCAGCAAAACGCTAGAATAGACGTATGCTCGAAGAGATCATGGTCAAAAAGGCGGCGCAGCACAACTTGAAGAGGATCGACGTCAGCCTGCCGCGCAACAAGCTGATCGTTGTGACGGGGCCGAGCGGGTCGGGGAAAAGCTCACTCGCCTTTGATACCCTTTACGCCGAGGGCCAGCGCCGCTATATCGAGTGCCTTTCTGCCTATGCGCGGCAGTATATCGAGCAGATGGAGAAACCAGAGATGGAATCCATCGAGGGCATTTCGCCTTCCATCTCCATCGACCAGAAAACGATTTCTTCGAATCCTCGCTCGACCGTCGGCACAGTCACGGAGATCAATGATTTGCTGCGGCTCCTTTATGCCCGCGTAGGGACACCGCATTGTCCCGAGTGCGGCCGGCAGGTGAGCTCTCAGACTCCGCAGCAAATCGTCCAGAAGATCTTCGAGTCCTTTCCGGGCGAAAAACTTACAGTCCTTGCGCCCGTCATCAGAGGCCGGAAAGGAGAGTACGGCCGGCTCCTTGAAAAATTCAAGAAAAAGGGGTATCTCCGCTTTCGAAAAGATAAGAAGCTCCTTTTCTGCTGCGCTGACCGAATGATCTCGCGGGCGCCAATTTAGCCCCATCCCATCGGTGGGAATGATAAATAGGGGTGTAGGCGGTTGTCAAATTGAGGTGAAACGGGCGGAGAGGAGCCGGAACGTCGCAGACAAGCCAAAAAGCGCCGGAAATCATCTCCTCTTATAAATATGGGTTTACATTGTTGTACATAAAATTCAGGTTCAGTCCCATTATTCCCATATTTCTGTCAATTGTGTAGGCTTGATAAACCTATGCATTTCCAAATGCATTTGGCGGTAGAAATACAATGATCAAAAGTAAATAAATAATTTTTCTCATTTTGTCTCTCTCGCTTTAGTTTTATATTTTAAGTAATCATTTCCTTTTTCAACCATCAAATAAAAGGATGTCGGGTTAATAACCCGATCTACCTGGCTGCATCTCAAGAGATATTTAAAATATTAAGGTAATCCCGCTATCCAAATACTCAATTTTCTATACTATTCAAAAAATCTCTCACAATTTTAACATACTTTTCAGG
>CAZLFV010000008.1:0-46885 GCA_964558915.1 uncultured Eubacteriales bacterium
CATGGCGGGAGTGTATCGTCCCCGACATCCGGGACGGACTGCTTATGGAGTTGCCTTTTAATGGTCCCTGTGATATACGTTCCCATCGTTAGATTGGGCTGCATACTTTTTTAGATCCTCCGATAAAATTGCAGAAGAATAGTTTTGTGTGGAAATCAAAAATATCCATTGTCCTTTTCCTCTTTCTCATCTTTCTGACTGGTTGTTCCCCGGAGAAGGGAAATGTTGAAAAAAAAACTCTAGAAAGAGAAATCGACCCTACCACTCTTAAAGCTGAGTTTCCCTTCCGAGGGAAGATTGTCTTTCAATCTGATATCGATGGGGATAATGAGATTTATTTATTGACCAAGTTCCTGCTCAGGAAATTGACGGATAATAATTGGGATGATGAATACCCGCGATGGTCGCCCGACGGAACCCGAATCGCCTACACGGCTAACCCCCAAGGTCACTTTGACATTTTTCTTATGAACGAGGATGGCTCGGGTATCACTCGGCTGACGGATTCTCCTGTCGACGAGACCGAACCTGCTTGGGTTCCTCACAGGGCAGAAATCGTCTTTACCAGGGAAACAAGGAAGGGATTGGGAAAACACTATTCCCTTTGGAAGCTGAATCTGGAAACCGCAGAAGTTGGGAGGCTGCTTCCGGAACTCGAAATCTCTCACGGGCTGGCCCAATTCTCTCCCGCTGCTCCGATGATGCTTTTCACAGGGAAAAGAATGTTCGGCTGGGATGTTTTTGTGCATGACTTCCAGAGGGACGAATCTAAGAGCCTGACCAAAGGCGGAGGGAGTTGCCGGGCTTATTTTTCGCCCGACGGACAAATAATCGCTTACGTCACGTCCACAGCGGATGGAAAAGGGGATATATGGACAATGAAACCAGACGGCACGGAGAAGACAAGACTTACCGAGCGCGACGAAACGTACGACTATTTTCCTTCCTGGTCTCCTGACGGAAAGTACATCGTTTTTTGCTCCAGTCTTCAAGACACGCCGCGAAAAGGGCCTTGGTCTATTTTTATTGTCGAAGTCAGCACAAAAAGCATTATCCCTCTTTTCGCCAGTTCCGGAAGGGACCTTTTCCCTGACTGGAAGTGATTCTTCGGTTATTATCTGGTCATCCAATTTTCTCTCAAAATGCTGCGGTAGGCTGCTGTCTAAAAAGGGCAGGCGAGAACTGAGGAGAAGCAGAAATAAGAGACAACAAGAAAATCTAAGAGCTTTTTCGTTTCTATAGAAAGTCGGCGGAAGAAATCAGAAGCAAATGGGCAGGGGAACTAGACCCCTAGTAAGGCCTTGAATGCGTTGTATTTGAAGATCGTCCCGCGACAGGCCGAAGGGGGAGTGAAGGAAAGACGGAAGTTGAAGAAAATGAAAAGCGGACAAGTGGGGGCTGGGACAGAATCGGTTTGGTGTTCTCATCTGTTCAAGAGGGTGTCAGTCCATTCTTTTGCGCAGGAACCGGGCCAGATATTCTCGCGGGATCCCAAGAATCTTCGGCCTCCAGAGCCGGTCGCAGTTGGAGCAAGTGGCCAATCCTTTGATATCCTGACGAACAATTTTTTCCCTCAAGGCCACGATTTTTTCGCTATTCCAGATTTGGGCAATCGAAGAATCTTTGACATTTCCCAAAACATAATAGCCATGGAAGTCTTGGGTACAGGGCAGGACGGATCCGTCCCAGAAAATAGTCAGAGCGTGCCAAAGAAAAGTGCAAGGCACATATTTCTTTCTGTGCAAAACTGAGCTAACTTCTCCGGCCCAGTTATGCATTTCCTTGATGACGACCTTGTCCAGGGGAAGTCCTTTAAAATTTTGCATGAATTCTTCCATTCGGCCAGCATCGATTTTGTCGTGCAAATTAGGGAAGTTGATGAGTTCAAGAATAGTCACGGGCTTCCGGCTGCCCAGGCGTTTTTTGAGCTCTAAAAATCGGACGATATTTTCCACTGTCTTTTCAAAATTGGCGTTAACCCGAATTTCCTCGTAGGTTTTTTTGTCAAACCCATCAAACGAAAAAGCGAACTGATCCAAGCCAGATTCAATGAGTTGATAAGACTTTTCCTCATTGAGGAGGGTGCCGTTGGTGTGGAAGCGAGTCACTATCCCGGCTTCATGAGCATATCTAACCATGGAGAAAAATTCGTGATGAAGCAAGGACTCCCCCCTATGCAAGAGATGGGTATCAAAGACAAAATGGCGAGCTTCGTCGATAATTTTTTTGAACAACCCAAAATCCATGTAGCCCTTTTCTTCTTTGGACAGATTTTTGTTCGGGCACATGACGCACTTTAAGTTACAGACGCTTGTCGGCTCAACCCAGAGGCGGACGGGCAAGTAATTGAGCCGTGTTTTTTTCCTTTGGTAGCTCCAGAAAATCCGGGCCAGCCGGGAGTAATAGGATGTTGTGCTCATCAGTTCTCCTCGATATTCACTGCGTCATCAATGTCTTTTTCTCTGGCGAATTAATGATCAGAAGAACATGCTCTATTTTAGCCAGAAAATCTTGGCCTGTCTATCCGCCCCTTTTCCGAAGACAAGAAAATTTGAAATTTTGCATATTTTAACCTATAATAACTCAAATTTTAAGGTTTCGCTTAAGCTAGAAATTTATCTTTTATGGGTCTGTCTCCGAGTTTCTGGGTGGCAGGATGCTCATCTGTTTTTAGCTTTTTTTGAGATGAGGAAGAGGCTGTGAAAAATACAAGGTTGGTGCGTGGCCAGTGCTTGCCCCTCCGAAGGATGCAGAATGTTGGGGAAAGAGATAATCAACCAATGGATCGACCCGCAAAGATGCCTAACCAAAATATTTCCTCCGGATCCAACTGTTCTGTTGGGCGTGTCTTGAGGCAATCAAATTTGAGTGATTTCTTCGGCGTCGGTCTTTTCCCCGCCCTCAAATTAAAGAAGATCTATTCCCATCCGGCCTGCATCGATAGACCATGATAAAAGTTCTGCTCGTCTATCCGGGCTATATCGTTCGAGAACAGCCCTTGAACATCCTCTATATCTCTTCGGCCATAAAAGCTGCGGGTTATCAGAGCCACTTGTTCGATATAACATCTTTCAGAAAAAGACCCTTGTGGGGAGATCCCTATCGGATCATGCGCCAGAAATTTTCAGAGGTCCTCCTTTCTTTCAAGCCTCAGGTCGCTGGCTTTTCTGTGATGTCGGTCAACCTGAAAATCGCGCTGATCCTGTCTCAGCTCACAAAACAGCTCATCCCTGAAACAGTGACTGTTTTTGGGGGCATTCACCCCACGATCGCTCCGGAGGCAACAATTCAGGAGCCCTCTGTCGATGTCCTTTGCCGGGGCGAGGGAGAGGAGACGATCACGGAATTCTTAACTAAATTTGACCGCCAAGAAGACTACAGCCAAATCAAAGGTCTTTGGGTTAAAACCCAGCAAGAAATTGTTCGTAACCCTATCCGGCCGCTGATTCAAAATCTTGATTCCATCCCATTTCCTGACCGGGACCTCCTTCCTTCCAACCGACTCCAGGCCGAGCTTTATGGCATCAACCTTCTGTTGTCCAGAGGCTGTCCCTTCCCTTGCACTTACTGCCAGAATGAGTATTTGATGGAGCTTTACAGAGGGCATGGCCAGTTCGTCCGTTATAGGAGCCTGCCTAATGTCTTCGCCGAGATCGATGCACTGGTTGAAAAATACAGCCCCCACAGACTGTCCTTCTCAGATGAATCCTTTACTTCGAACAAAAAGTTCCTCAAGGAATTTTGCACAGAATATCCGAAAAAATATACAATGCCTTTCCTCTGCCAGACAAGGCCTGACCTTGTTGATGAGGAGACAATCATCATGCTCAAGAAAGCCGGTTGTGACTTCATGAACATGGCCATTGAATCCGGAAATGCAAAAGTGCGCAACCAGGTTTTAAAAAGGAATATCCCCACAGAAAAAATCATAGAGGCCTTCAGTCTCGCCCGCAGGCACGGCATCCGCACGGCAAGCTTCAACATGATCGGCCTCCCCGAAGAGAACATGTCCACCGTTTGGGATACAATTCACTTAAATAAAGTTCTTCAACCGGATCGCATTATGTGCACTGTGTACATGCCTTTTTCTGGCACTAAATTGGGACAAGAATGTCTGGAAGCCGGATGGCTTGAACATCCGATTGATGATGCGGAAGTTTATTACACAAACACCACCATCAAACATCCTGTCATTTCAGGAAAAACACTTTTCGGCTACCAGGGATTTTTTGACTATTATGTTCGGCTATCCCCCAAGCTTTACTGGTTAGTCCATTTATTCAGGAATATCTATCAGTTGCTTCCAAAAACGTCCTATAATCTCCACCCTCTTTTGCGGGCTCTCAGAGAGTTTTGCATTGACGTGGTGTATAAAATGAAGAAATTTCTGCCCAACCAGGGTTTCTTTATGAAAACCAGGTAGCCAGAGATGAATATTTTGGAAATTTCAAATATCATCGTTCCGAATCAAGAGGAGGAGTGTCCGTGAAAATATTAGTCACTGGAGGCGCTGGCTTTATTGGCAGCCATTTGGTTCACAAATTGAATGACGAAGGCTATGATGTATCTGTCCTCGATTTAAGAAAGCCTTCTCAGGATGTGCGATGGATCAAAAGGGACATTCGTGAGGACCTCGAAACCCTTTTTTCGGATTTCCATGTTGTGTTCCACCTGGCGGCCCTGGCCAATGCTCGCAGGTCTTCAGAAGATCCCTGCTTGTGTTTTGAGACAAATATTAAAGGGACGTTAAATGTCCTTCGCGCCGCCTTGAAAGGCGGTGTGGAAAGACTATTTCTCGCCTCAAGCACCTGGGTTTCCGGGGCCCAGGATGGCGACATTGTGAATGAAAAGAGTCCTTTTCATCTAGAAGACGTGAACACAATTTATGGAGCCAGCAAAATCAGCCAGGAGCTTCTCTGTTTTTCTTTTTATAACGAGTACAGGGGGCCTAAATACACCATCTTTCGCTATGGAATTCCCTACGGGGAGAGAATGTGGAAAGGGCTGGTTGTCCGGGCTTTTATGGAGATGGCCGAGAGGACGAAAATCATCAGCATCATGGGCGACGGAAAACAGTCCAGAGAATTTCTCTATGTGGGAGACTTGTGCGAGGGGCAGATTCAGGCCTTAAAGCCGCGGGCAGAGAATAAAATCTACAACCTCACTGGGCGACGGCCGGTCACGATTGAAGAGATTGCCAAAGAAATCGTCAAGCATTTCCCGGCAAAAATTGAATACATTCCCCAAGCGAGGGTCGAGCCCAAGATCAAACGGGTTCATAATTGGCTGGCTGAGAATGAACTCGGCTGGGTTCCCAAGACTTCCATTGAAGAGGGCATTGCCAAGTGTGTGGAATGGTGGAAATCGCTAGACGAAGAACAGAAACTCGAGGAATATTGGTGTTAAAAATTGGTTCATTTCGTCGTTCCTTTTTATAATAACGAAAAAAATCTCGAAAATAATGTTCTCGTTCTGTCTAAATTCTTAGCCTCTCATCTCAAAGAAGACTACGAAATTGTGCTTTCCAATGATGGCAGTCAGGACCAGTCTCTGGAAATCGCCCACAGGCTTGCGGAGTCCACTCCAAAGGTCAGGGTCGTCAGCTATTCCCGGAACAGAGGCAGAGGATATGCCATCAAACACGCGGCCGCCTCATGCCGAGGCGAATTTCTCATTTACGCAGACCTTGATTTTCCGCAGACGACCAGGCTGGAACGTATCCTTTCCATGCTGGAATGCCTCAGGGAAAAGCGACTTGTCGTCGGTTCCCGTTTCTTGCAAAATTCTCGGACTCAAAGGATTTGGCTGAGGAAATACGTTGGGATTGCCCACCGACTCATGGTAAAAATTATCTTTTCTGGGCTAAAAGTCAAAGACCCTGATGCGGGATTCAAGGGCTTCGCGCTCCCCGCTCTCAGAAAAATGATCGCCTTGAGCCGAATGGACAGATGGTCATGGGACCTTGAAATGCTGGTCATTGCCTGGAGGAATGGCCTATCTATTGCCGAAATTCCCATCGACTGGAATGAAAAATATGAAAAATATGTTTCCTCCGCGAGACTGTTGCGGGATGCCTGGGAGGAGCTCCGGGGAATGATTCGGATAAAAAGAAATTACGTAAAGGGATTCTATGATTTCTGAGGGTTTATTTGACGACAATCTGGCTCAAGTAGGCAGCGGTTTTCCAGTAGTCCCGGAAAGAAAGAACTTTGGCATACTTGAATTTTAAAGTAAGAATGTTTATTCCGCGCTGAAAAGGGGGAAAGCGACAATCAAGTGGGACCAGGTTTTCTCCGTAAATTAGAGACTTAGTGAGAAGGGGCTGGCCGTTGACGAAGACGACCACTTCTTGAGAGAAACGGTTGTGCCAGAAGAAGTCCTCAAAGAAGAAGGGAGAAAACAAGAAAAAATAGATTTGGGAAGAATAATGAAGAGGCCTGTTGAGCTGGATTCTTACTTCTTTTGCGCAAACGTGCCTATACATATTTGCAACCTCTACAGGCGGGCCAATGCCGAAGAGGTACTCAATATCCCTCCGGTAAGGAGGAACAGCCTTTGCGGAAAGCGTCACTTCCTTCCTGCGGAATGACGAACCAATAGAAAAGCCAAAATGCTCGAGATGATAATGGACTGCAAAACTATTCTTAGGAGGCCTGGGAATATTGACCTCAAAAGTTGGTTCGGAGGGAAGGGGGGTGGATTTTGAACAGTATTCAGGAATCTCTATATGCAGCTGAAACCCGTTTGTGGGGCCCTTATTCTTATTTGCAAAATGTGCTTCAAGGCCTGTGGGGGAAGGGACCACTTGTTCCATAACGATAGAGGGGACTTCTTCTGGAGGAAAAAAGAGGTTTTTCGGGAAGACATTGCTGTGAATTTTATAGAGAAGTAACCAGCGCCGGATTTCCTTTTTCTTATGGTCCACGTTGAATTTCGCCAGAGAGCGCTCAAGGACGGAGGCCCAGTACTCCGCATCCGGATTATCTCTCAGAAAAATAAAATTGCTGTGGGTCATTTCGCTGTCATACGCCAACTTATAGAAGGGATAGCGTTCGATGGTCGTCGAAGCAACAATCAGATGTTCTTTAGACAGAGCATTCATGAGGTACGAAATCCAGTATTCTGCCTGCCAGTATTTTTCTCCTGTCTCCTCCATAGCGCGGAGAACTTGCTCGCGTTCAAGGTGCCTGCTCTTTATAGATTGAAAATCATAGAACGCGCTCTTGGCATTCCCGAGAATAAAGAGGAGTAAAAAGAAAGCTGCTGTTGCCAAGGTCCTTATTTTTGTATTCCGGATGAGAAAAAAAACAGGGCCCAAAAGCACCGGGAGGGCAAGATAAAGAATGTAAAAATACCGGATAACAGGGACGTTGCTGAAATCCGAAAAGAGATAGACAACCACGAAGGCCAGGAAATAGAGGACGAATATGAAGCGGGGAAGGATTTTCCTTTTTTTTAGATTTATCCAAGAGGTATATGTCAGGACAATGATTCCGGCCAACAGGACAAAGAGACACAGAGAGCCGAGATAAACAGGCTCAGAGGAAACAAGAGCCAGGAGAAAGTCTTTTAGCCTCTTTGCTTTCTGCCAGCTGGTAGTTCCCGCTTCTCCTGAAAGGAGAAGCCTAACCAGCCGAAATCCCATGAAAGCTTCGCTGAGAATGACCGGAAAAGCGCCAACGAAAAAATAAAGGATGATTTTCAAGTATTTCTTCCATTGCAATTTGAACTTGCAAACAAGGAAAAAAGAAGACGTTAGAATAAAGATGAAGCTAATCTGGTGGGTCCAGAAAGCGAGTCCAGAAAGGAAGCCCACGGGAGCGACGAGATAGCCTTTGTCCTTATCATAAATTAAATAAGTCAGAGCAAAAATTAAGCTACCGAAGAGAAAGACGACGGGAAATCCTGAGCCGAGATCAACGCTGGAAACAATGAGGTGGCGCCAGGGAAGACAGTAAAAGAACCCAGCCACCAAAGCGAATGAAAATGAAAATATTTCTTGGAGGAAGACAAGATGGACAGCCAGAAAGGCAAGAAACACTAAAAACGCAGCCAGCTTTGCCAGAAAAACGGAAAAGCCGAAGATCTTGAAGAGGAGTGCATAATAGTGTTGGGGAAGACTTCCCTGGAATAGCGCTCCATAGTAATAAAGAGGGGGGACCTTACCTTCAGCGATGTGTTTTCCCATCAACGCGGGTATCGCTTCGTCGCTATCCATGAGGCCATAACTATTTAGGAAGTAGGGGAGATGACCCAGCGAGACGAGACCCATCAGGAGAACCAAGGCTGTAAGCTTTCTGTTCCATCTGAGTTTCGGCTTTAAAGGCACCCCCTTTCCCCTATACCTCCAGAGGAACGCTGAAATAACGATCAAGCAGACGAGCGGAACCCCAGAGGGGATTTTGATTTTTCTTAAGACTGCAAAGTTATCCTTGAACCAAAGGAGGACGAAGAGGAGATAAAAAAATACCTGAAAGGTCTTAAGCAGCTGCATAATGCCGTTTTTCCTGAAGGTCATCCTTCCCTCCATCCGACAAAAGCCGCGGCGCTAAAGCTTATCTTTGAACTCACAAAAAGTCAATTTTCTGCAGGACAGCAGGGCCAAAATTTTGATTTTTCATGAAAAATATATGCGTCTCGTCTGTTCAAGGGAAGAGCTTTTAGCCAAAAGGGCCAAAGCTGCTTGAGCTGCAAGGTTGCCAAAGGTCTTTATCAAAATAGCTTAACCAGCAATGATGAAGATAAATGTCAGCCAAGCCCATTGAAAAGCCAATCGCATCAGGGCAGAGTTTATTTCAAGGATGAAACATTTTTGTCAAAAGGGATTTTAGAAGGCTGAGTTCCTGCTGGCAGAAGGATGATCTTCCGCGGATCGCGAATTCCATTCACTTTGAGGTCGAAATTCAAACGGCTGTTGTCAGGGATTTTAAAACTGATCAATTTGACCTGTTCTTTTTTGGTGTTCAGTTGAAACCGGATTCGATCTTTCGAAGAGAGGAGCGAATCATCACCGACAAAATTAAATTTTTCTATACCGGAGATTTTTTGGGTAGCTTTAATTCTGCCCGAAAAGAAAGCATTTTCCTGTGTCACGAACGTAAGAAAGCATCTGCAGTCTTTTTCCCATATGAAGAGAGATTGAGGAACTTGCTTTACGAGGTGAAAGAAATCCGCGGGGAGGGCGCGCATCCCAAAGGCTTCTTTATATTCAGCTCCGGCTCGAGCCAAATCCCCCTCCTTCCTGCAGGCTTCACCGAGGAAGATCCGAAGATCATATCTTTCCGGGTTTAGTTCAAGAATCTTTTTAAAAAGAGCCAGCGTCTGGAGATTTTGCTCAATGTTCACGAACTTTTGCATGAGAAAAGGAATTTTTTGCTCAATTTTTGTATAAAAATCATCCCCCACTTGCAAGCATTCCCCATAGGCCCGCGCTGCGCTTTCGATCTCGCCTTGAGTAAGTAAATTGTTTCCAAAAAGGAAGAGAAGAGATTGCATCCCTTTGAAGATTTGTTGTTGATAAATCTCAAAAAGACATTGAGGGGTGAGGCCGAATATTTGATCGCCTATCTTGATAATCGAAGCCAGCCTTTCGGCCCGAATTTCCTGCGGCTCGAGCTTTATTCCCTGGGCTGCCTGGAATTGCCTCGAAAATTTTTCAATCCCATCAACCATCAAATTTGCCCTGGCGGCAAGCCAGTGAAATTGCTTCTCCCTGAACTTTTCCAGGGGCAAGGAAAGGAAAATTTCAGACATCTGGGCCATTTTTTGAGCTATGGATTGATCACTATTTGAAAAATGCAGAATGGTATGTCTCTTAAGAAAATAGACGTTGATCCCAGACCTCGCCTGGACAGCAGAAAGAAGATGCCCGGATGATTTATCGTTGAGTTCTGTAATCATCCACAGGTCTGCGTTTCGAGAAGCAACAAAGGTTTCAAAAATAGGCCACTCGATTTGGTAGACCATGAAATCGCTTTCGTTCTTGGTGATCTTCAGACCGTCCCTGATTATGAATTCGATATCTTCCTGCTTGATCCCTTTGTCCAGTGGACTCATGATGATGATGGTCGAAGAGAGCGGAAAAACATCCAGATGGAGAACGGCATCTTTCTTCAGGTGGCGCCTAAAAAAATTCATTTCTTCCTTATCGAACTTAAAAGAGCCAAATCGCCACTGGAGGAGGTAGTGAGGTCTAAAGTTGGCCGCATATCCTCCCGTCATCGCCAGAACCAAGATGCAACAAGGGATCTTTTTCAGCAAGTGGGGTAAGGGTTGCGCAAATGTCCTCCACAGAAAGATTGAGCGGAGGAATGCGTCGAACACGACAATTCCTCTCGCAACAAGAAGTAAAACAACAGGCAAGACGAAAACGAAGTATCTGTCTGCAGAAAACAGGTTGGTTGTCTTTGGATTGATCAAGATAAAAACGAGCCAGGGGATGATAACATAAGATCCACATAGGACGATCTCTTGAATATATTTTCTTAAAGATCCAACGAAACCAACACCCAGGAAAAAGAGGGTCAACACATAAAAAACAGGCGTCTGCGGGGCAATCTGATTGCGGAGTATATTATTGATAAGAAAATAGGAACCGGACACGTTCTCGCGCGGGGCCACTGTCCTCTTCAAGGAGCTCATTAGAAAATCCCGAACATCTATATTGGGGAGATACAAAAGGATAACCAAAAGGAGAACCAGAAATGTCCACAGGGCAAATCTCGCCAACAGACCTTGCCTTGATTTTCGAGGTGGCCCGATTTTTTGTCTGAGACATTCTTGAAGCCAGAGAATTCCAACATACAAGGCCAGGGCGGGGACGATTAGAAGGGCGACGAGGTGGTTGTAGATCGCCAAAACCATAAAGAGGCTGTAAAAAATCCAGGCGCGGGAGTTTTTTTCTTTCGTACCTTTGTAGAAAAAATAAAGCGATAGCAAAGAAAGCAGTGTAAAAATCGAATAGCCACGGCCGTACTGGGAGATACGGATGAGAAAGGGAGAAACGGTAGCAAAGACAGCAGCAATCAAGCCTTCCTGGCGAGTAAACATGGCTCTCCCGAGGAGGTAGATAACACAAATAGTCAACACGCCGCAGATGGCTGACCCCAGTCGAACCATAAACTCGATTTTTCCTAAGGGGAGAAGGAAGTGCGCCAGGAGCGTCGACAAAGCTGTTCCGTAATTATGGACAAGCACAAACCAGAGAGATTGATAAGCTATCCGGACTTGATGAAGAGGCTCATCTTCCCAGAGAAATATGTGGCCGAGATTGTAGAACCGCGAGATGCCGCCAACAATGAGGAGGAATATAAGAAATAAAATAATCCTTTTTTGCTTTATGATCAAAAAAAACATTTTGGCTCGCCCTTCCTCTCTCTCAACAAGAAATTCGAACCATTTCCAGATTAGTTGAAGGGAATAGGGTTATTTATCATGCGTGCAAAAGAATATGCGCCTCTGGCATTTCCAATGGACAATGGAGATGAAACGTCTCTCGATCTCCATCCAAAGGAGGTTTATGATGTCCGCGCAAAGTATAGCACAATATTTCCCGTTCCCGCGAGTCCGTATTATCTGGCAAGGAATATTTTGCAACGCAAATAGGACATAGGGACATCAAACTCCCATCGAAGAGCTTAATCTGTTGGATCTCGACCTATGGCCGACCAAGAGCTGGCGGGCTTTGTATACGAGCTGTCCAAGGTTATGAGCCATGCGGGCGATCAGCGAGTACCGGAACGCTGGGCAAGCCCGCAAAGAGATCTTCAGGGAGCCAGCTATCTCTTTTTCGTTGAAGATCATTCAAGCATTTGCCGACGAATCGGGAGATAAACCGTTTTGATTAACTGCCCGATATTCGAACCCCTTAGGAATGGTGCATCAGACAATCAGAAGATCGGATCTCCAATCCCGCTCCAGCCTGAGACGTCTTCTGATCAAACGTTTTTAGTTTACAGGCGATCATTTTTCCATAACGGCCGCTGACCTGCTGCTTTCATATCCATTGGAATCAACAGCAGTCAAAACGTAGCTGTATTTCTCATTTGAGGGGAGTTTCCTGTCTCGATGCTCAAAGGTGTTGCCGTTCAATGTTATAAGCCACTTATAATAACTGTCGAGCTGCCCAACCTTGTTTCGGTACAGGATATAATGGGAAACCATGATTGCTTCGTTTAAGGGATTTTTCTCCCAGCTGATAACGTTAATTTTTTCATTCAGGAAAAGAGAACTGTTGGTCACAGTAGAGAGAGAAACGTTCAAGGGAGGAAATGTGTTTATTTCTGTCACGGACTTTGAAAAATCGCTTTCCAAATCGTCCCTTGAGACGGCGGTGCAGGCGTAGGTGAACTTCTTGGTCAGCGGCAGATCAAGGTCTTCGTAAGTGAAAGTGCCTCCGGAGACCGTGGCAATGGACATGAATTTTTCATGCCCCTCTCTGTAATCTTTTCGATAGATCTTATAGTTGATTATTTCAATATCCCTATTGTCCGGGTTACTGCTCCAGTTCAACTTATTAATTTTTGCGGTGCGGGATGGGTTCAGACTGGTTTCGAGAGTCAAACCCAAAGGAGGTTCAAGTTTATTGGAAGGAGGAGGGAGTGCTGCTGTCCCAAGATACATTATTTCCGAATTCCCATTCCCATTATCCGTATAGGCCAGATGGATGCCCGCCAATGGGTCAACACCCAAGCTTGGCATTCTTGATCTCGAGGCATTGTTCGAAATATTGCTCGCCCCGGACCAGCCAGTCACATAGGACTCCATAAAAATGTCCCATTTGCCGTCATTCTCTTCTGTCCAAGCGATAAAGACATTGCCATTGTTCTTATTTACAGCAACACAAGGCTCATCCGAAATGCCCCGCGTCTGGGAGATATTAATTTCTTCTTCCCACTGGCCTGTAGAGGCCTTCCTTTTCCTGAAAAAGATCTCCATATTTCCCTGGGTTCCATCAATCCAGACCACATAGGCGTTCCCCGCGTTGTCGCAGGCGATTTTAGGAGAACACCACTCAAAACCTGTCGCTCCCTTGACCGGAACAGCTTCAGTCCACCCAGAAGGACTTTCCGGGTTGCTATTTCTCGAATACCACACCGTCGCACTTCCGCCCGATCGCGTGTGCCAAACAAGATGCGCTGTTCCGCCGGCGTCAATTGCCAGGTCTGGCATATATCCGTTCCCTTGAGGAAAAACTTGCGATGGGCTCCAACTTCCACTCGGGCTTCGATATTTCAGAAACAAATCCCATTCCCTGATTTCCGCGTCCATCCAGACAACGAACAAATAGTCATCGATAGGGTTCACGCTGCAGCTTGAATAAGCAGACCCTCCTTCATTGTTCGAAATATTCGCGAGATTGCTCCAGCTATTATCATAAAAGATGTGCTGGATATCGTAATACCCTGTCCGCGCATCATGAAAAACCAAATGACATAATCCTGATCTGGTTACATTAAAAGAAGGAAACCCCGCTTCTTCAGAACCCGACACTAAATCCACTACTGGGATAATATTCGACCAATTGCCCCCTTTGCTGGTGCGAAAATAAAAATATCTTCTCGACTCACGTTCTAACCATATAACATAGGCAGCTCCGTTGCCGTCAATCCCAATTTTAGGAAAATCAGAGTCTGTTGCTGTCTGGGAAATGTTGATCGGAGTGCTGCCACTCGACTCGGGCGAAATTTTACTCGAATCAGCGACTTGTTCAGTCTTCCTGAATTCAGAGGCAAAAATAAGGAAGGCAACCCCTAATAGGGTAAAGAAAACGAACATTTTTTTCATTCGCCATTCTCCTTTTTTATTAAAAGGAAAAACTAAAATAAAAGTCAATATAAGACTTAAATAAGAATACAACGATGCTCCGGAGGAGCGACAAGGTCGTTTGCTTTTTCAACTCCTCTTTGATATATTAGTCGCCGCAAAATGAGAAAATTTGAGGGAAAAAGACTGTTTTTATTCTTTCTTTTATTTCGTCCCTTCCTCCTTCTTGCCGCCGAAGATAAGTTTATTTTGGCCGGCCATTCGGCTTGTCCTCTTTTTGATGAAAAGGGAAATTTGCTGATTATCCATAAAAACGAGAGGGGAGAACTGAGCCTGGCGATCAAAGACTTGCTTGCCATCAAGACGGGCATGCGGAAACTTTTTTCTGGCCCGCAAGCCAGCTCTCCTGATATTTCCCAGAGCCAGGACGGTCAAATTGGAATCGTCTGGGAGCGATCCCATCAAGAAATTTATTTTGGCCGCATCAAAGGCAATGAAATTATTCTTTCTCAAAAAGCTGCGCACGACAGAGGCGATCTTTTTTCACCCGGTTTGAGTTTTGATGGCGAAAATCATCCCTGGATAACTTGGGTTGAGTTTTCTGGCGGGCTGTATTATGTGATGGTTAAAAATCTCAGCCTGGGAAAAACCTGGGTTATCAACAGGCCTTTTCTCACCTCAGCCGCCAATCCGAAAATCGTCATCATGGGGGAAAATTCTATTTGGGTCTTTTGGACAGGGCGTAATATGGGCCGGGATGAAGTTATGTACAGCATCTTTGAGGGGAGGGAGTGGTCTTTTCCCTTAACTCTCAATAAAGACTATCGGGTTCCCCACATCCTTCAAGATGTTGCCTTGGACGGGAGCGGATTTCTCTGGGTCGTTTGGTCAGCCTATGACGGCGATGACTACGAAATCTACTGCTCTCGCTGGGACGGGAAGAACTGGTCAGAAGAGGAAAAAATTACAGATAACCACAGCGCCGATCTGTATCCATCCGTTGCGTTTGTCAGCGAATCTATTCCTTTGCTTATTTGGAAGAAATCTGACCGGGATGATCGCGGAATTTATGCGCGTTATAGATCCGGAACAGTGTGGAGTCAAGAAATAGAAATTGTTTCAGAGCTCGATTTATGTCATCAGAGTCCAAGAATCGCTGTGCACAAAGACAGAATAGCCGTACTCTGGCAGTCGGGGGAGAACATCTCGGGCGTTGTTCTCTCTTTCAATGACCTGAAGAACAAAAAGAGCTCTTCCCGTCCTTTAGAAAGCTCCGGGCCAATTGTGAACAATTCTCTGGATGAAGATAAATATATCGGCTTTGGGGATAGCATTACCTATGGGGCAATGGATTTTCGGGAGGCTCCTGATAAGGGTTATATCCCCAGACTTGAAACTCTTCTGAAAAAGACTTTTGGGAAAGCCCAAGTTATCAACGAGGGATACGGTGGAGAGACGACGATCGAAGGACTCGTTAGAATCCAGGGAGTCATTCCTTCTCATTTAGCCAAATTTCTGTTGCTCATGGAGGGCACCAACGACATCATCTTTCTCGAGATCACCATGGATACGGCAGCTTTTAATCTGGAGGAAATGGCGCTCAAGTGCCTGGACTTCGGGATTTTCCCTTTGCTGGCGACGATTATCCCGCGCAACGATTGGAGATGGTATCTGGATGTTTACCAGAGCAGAATCTTTGAGCTCAATGGCAGTATCCGGAGTGTAGCCGAAAAACTGAAAATTCCCCTTGTGGACCAGTTTCAGGCTTTTTATTATTATCCGGAGGACCAAGGCGGATGGCGGGAGCTCCTTTCTTCGGACCTCGTCCACCCCAGCGAAAAGGGTTATGAAGTCATGAGCAACAAGTGGTTTCAAGAAATCCAGGCCCTCCCTTTTCCTCCCCTCACTATTAAAGTTCAGAGAGTCTTGAATTATATTCTCTTCTACAATCAAGAACTCAACTTGATTAGCTGGGAAAATAGCCCCAAAATAGAGAACCTACAAAATATTGTCGCTTATAGAGTTTATCGCCAGAAGAGGGGCATTCAGAATGCCCCTTTTTCCTATATCGGCTCTGCGTCCACCCTCTTGAACCGCGTAACGTGTAGATATTTTGATGCCCAAATAACCCAGGGAGATCGGTATGCGTATTCTATTTCCGCAGTCCGTAATGACGGCGTTGAAGGACCATGTTCTAAGGTCGTTAATGATTAAAATTAAGGAGGTTTCAAGAATGAAAAAAGCTTTGAAATTCTCCCGGAGCGCCTTTTGCCTTCTATTTTTGCTTTCTTTTTCATTCGGGCAGGAGAATAAAGAACAAGACTCTTCCGTGCTGAAAAGCATCTATTATCAGAAGTTAGAACAAAACCTTGAAGTCAGCATCACTGTCATCGGTAATTTTATCTACCAGCCCTTTGAGTTGAAAGAACCTTCGAGGTTGGTCATCGACCTCTCTCCCGTCAACGAGATTCTCTGTTCGCCCAAAATGGATATCAATGACTTTGGCGTCCTCAGCATCCGGACAGCGATCTTTCAGCCGTCCATTGTCCGCATTGTTATTGATTTGCAGGATCAATTCCCGAAATACGAAATCTCTCGAACTGAGGAGGGATTAAAAGTTATTCTGGGGACAGAAGTGACGAGGGCGGTTATTGAGGCGCCAGCACAGGAGCGGATTCCGGCTATAACTAAAGAAAAAGTCTCAGAGGTTCCAAAGAAAGAAAAGGGGGGACGAGAAAATTTCTACAATACTATGATTGGCCTTTCGGCGGGCAGCTATCGAATATCAGACGAGCGTTACCAAGAGGTCTATCCCGGAAGCGGCGCGATTTACGGTCTTTCTCTATCCCGTGTTCTCTTTAGCTCTCAGAGGCTTGACTTTGACATTTCTTTAGAAGCAAGAACTTTTTCAAAGACAGGGGCCTCGACAGTGACTCAGGAGGAAAGCAAATTCAGCGTGACCCCTCTCTCCGCTGCAGCCAGATGCCTCTTTCGGACGAAATACGCCATTTTTTTCCTTGGTGTTGGCGCCGATCATTATTGGTACAAAGAAGAAAGCGGTCTTTATCCCGCCCCCGGTTATGTTTCCGGCTCTGCCTCGGGAGGCCATATCCAGACGGGAATCTATTTTGTATTTCCTAAGCTCAGTTCCCTGCGGGTCAAGCTTTATTTCAAATTAACCAGAGTTCTCACGACGAAAAACGACATTAAAGCCAACCTGGGTGGGAGAGAATTCGGGCTAGGTCTTTCCTACGGCTTTAACGTTTTTTAAGGAGGAATTGGCAGAGCCTCTTCTCTTATATAATATTCCCGGGTCTCAGAGAAAGCTTCCCCTGAGCGGTGAAAATTTAACAAATGAAATTGCAAATTGCCGCCGGGAAGAACAAAGGGAGCGGAATCCATCTCTTTTTAACTTTTCTCCTGCTTTTTCTGGTCTTCAGATTCATCCATTTATCCGCCGACCCTCCCGATAATCTCAGCCCAACGAGCTGCGGCGAATACGGCGACCCTGGCAACTATGCGTTTAATGCAAGAAACAAGGTTCTCTTTGGACAATGGACGATTGACAATTTCAATCTCATGTACATATCCCCAATCCCTCATGTTTTCACCTATCTCGCTTTTCGATGCTTTGGTCCTGGAATATGGCCAATGAATCTTGTTCCGCTTCTCTTCAGTATCCTTATTTTCTTAGTCCTCTATTTTCTTTCCTCTCAATATTTTCGTGACTCCCGCTGGCTCTTCTTCTGGCTCTTGGCTGTTAATTACCCTTTTGGCATGTATGGCCGGATCGCTAACCGGATCATGCCCATGACCTTTTTTGTTCTCCTGGCCCTTTTCTTTTTCTTAAAGGCATGGCAAAAACACAAGTATTTCTTCTTCGTCTCCCTGTTTCTGGGTTGTTCTTTTCTTTCCAAAGGAAAAATCCTTTACTTTCCTGTGCTAGTCATCCCCCTTTCTTTTTTTCTCATCTTGATCCAGAGGAAAGAACTGTTCCAGGTTAAGCTCAACCTGAAGAGATTGGCTTTTTTCTTTGCCGGCGCCCTCTGCATAGCCGTTCCCTGGTATCTATTGCTTTACGCTCCACACCAAACCGTGTTTAGGGATTTCGCCTCTATAAATGTTGAGGCCATGTTTCCCAGCAGACTTCTCCATGGCTTGGGGAACTGGTTTCTCAGGCCCCCTTTTTCTTTTTATTCTTCAAATCGCCTCTTATCTCTTCTCCTGTTTTTTTATTTTTCTTACGTGTTGTTGCTCTTCGCCAGCAGGCACAGAGGAACGAGAATTGCTCCCTTGGAAGTCATTTGCTCCTTGTGGGTTCTTGTGGGTCTGTTCATCAATTCCGTGATCGGATACCGTCCGATCCGGCATTACATCGAATTCTCCATTCCTCTCTTGATTCTGACAAGTATCTTTCTAACTAGGCTTGTTTCCTGCTTTCGACTGCAAGTCGAGCTGTCGCGAAGAAAAACATTTGCTTTTTTCTTGTTTCTTTTAATCTGGGTTGGTGTTACCTCTTACGTGAGATATTTTTCCTCTTCTGAGAATACCCTCCGCCATCCTTATGGATTGGTCTTGATCACAGGTTTGATTTCTCTGGCCTTAACCATTTCCGTTTATCTATTTCTAACTCACTTCGCCCACGGCAAGGAAATTGCCCTTCCCCGAAAGATAGCAATCTGGGGACTCGTTCTCTTTGTATCTATTTATTCTTCTCAGAATCTTAAGGATTATATAACCTGGGTTCAAAGAGCTACGTTCAATCTCAAAGTCATATCTCGTGATCTGGGGAAAGCATTTCCCAGGGCAGTGTTCTCCGGTCTCCTTGCGCCGAGCATTTCGCTGGAGAATCGAAATGAGGCCCATACGTCCTGGGCGAATTTCGTCAACTATGAAAGCGATTTTCTAAAAATGAAAAAAGTCACCTACCTGTTCCTGGGGAGCTACAATCACGAGTCGTCCTATTACGAAAATCATTTTCCCGAGGAATGGAACAAAGCCAGGTTTCTTGTTAGATACAAAATTTGGAGAAGCTGGTTTTTGCTTTATGAAATCCAGGACAAACCTTACCCGACCAAAGAATCTTTCTCTTATGAAGCCGAAAAAATGGAAAGAGATATCGGTCTTCCGTTATTCGATACCCAGTCCAGCCAGCGTTTCTCGGTATTTGTGAGATCTGGCGAAAGAGGAGTTATCGCCAAAGAAAAGATTATTGTCCAGGAGCCCCGGCTGGTCAAAGGAAATCTCCTGATCAGGCCATGCGAAATGGTAGAGGAGGGCCCTGTGGCATTTTTGATTATTCAAAGAAGCGGGGCCATCCTTTCCAGAAAAGCCTTTTACTTTAGACATCCTAGAGAGCATTCGTTCCCAGGGTTTCAAACCCTCGGCTTTAAGGTCTTCCTTCCTCAGGCAGGAGATTACGAATTCCTTATTCAATCTTCTGGTAACTTTGCCTTTTGCCTCGACAAAATGGATTTGTTGAATTGATGCTTTCCTGAGTTTGATACGAACAGTCCTATCTCTTTGATTCCAGGAAGTCACAAGACTGTTGGGGATTAACTCCTGTAGACGGTACGTCTCTAAGCCTTGAGGACTGATTTGGCCACAGAAAACGTATGATAGGCCTCAGAAACAGCACCGACTCCAATGACAACGGAACCCAGTTTCTTATCAGCTAAATAGGGAAGCCCTTCTTCTGGGGAAAGCCTTCCTCCAGCCAGGACTTTTTTAGCAATGATAACATAATCCGTGTCCCGAATAAGATCCTCACACTTCCCGGGGGAAGGCCTCATCATGAAACCTTTTTGATTAAAAGGGGCCATGATAGGAATTTTGATCTTCCATTCGATAAGCTGGGGGAGGAGGACCCCGAAGTTATGAGTGGCCAGGATTGGCTGGACACCGTAAGTTTCCTTGATCAATTTCTGGTAGATATCGATGATATTGGCATTATGCGATGATATTGCCAGATCCGTAATTTGCCCGTGGAGAACAACTCCGCCCAACTTGAATTTCTCAAAGCTCGCCAGTTCAAAATGGATCAATTCCAACAGAAGGTTGAGCACGTCTTTGGCAATGACGCTCTTGATCTTGGCCAGAGCCCTCAGGCCCAGCCGGAATTTCTGATACATACTGAATCCCTTGGCCTTGGTCATGATGGCACCCAGCACGCCTTTTTCTGAGGCTTCTCGCGCATATTCGTACGCATTGGGGATGACCGGGAGGAGAGTAATCTCCTGGTTGCGATCAAATTTATTCAAAGCCCCGAGGACATTTTCGCAATTAGAGCACATGAAAGACTTGATTCCCAGGTTCAAAGCCGCCCTGAGGACGGAGACGATATTGTCTTCTTTGCTGAAGTGCTCTAAATAGTAGAGAGATTGGGTTCTGGAGATGTAGCTGACACCTTCAAACGAATTAGAGCCTAAAATGAGCTTGTCTAGACCCATCATGAATCAATCCCCTCTACAGATACGATCAGTCGTCTCTCGGCGGAGAGGTAGATAGCCTCAATAATCCTCTGAACTTCTAAACCGTCCCGCCAGGTTACCGCGGGCGACTTCCGTTCGAGGCAGCACTGGACAAAGTCAACGTCTTCTTCATAATACCCTTCTCCCCCGAGCTCGAACTGAGAAGTCTGAGGCAAGTCGATCTTATGGATGGTCGTCCACTCCTTTCCGATATTTTTTTGGGCCTTGTGCAAATATAGCCTGACGTAATCGTTGGTCAATTCAAGGGTGCCGTTATTCCCTTCGACAACCAATTCTAAGTAAGAAAGCCGATAGCCGGGCAGGCTCCAGGAGACATCCAGCGTGCCTTTAATTCCGTTCGAAAACTCCAAATAAACACTCGCCGCGTCCTCGACGTCGGAATAGCAGTGGAGCGTTTGGGCAAACACATTGGCCACAGACCCAAAATACCAATAGAGGAGGTAAATTAGATGGGAGGCAATATTGATGACCGCACCTCCCCCGGACCTGGATTTATCATAGTACCATCCCTTCTTCTTTGCAAACACTTCACTGATATAGATACACGAACGAAAGCGAAAAACATCGCCGATGACCTTCTCGTCCAGCAGTTCCTTGGCCTTTTTGAAAAGACCAATATGGGCAAAGACGTAACCGGTAGCATTGACGGCGTTCTTCTCCGCCGCGAGCTCAACCATTCTTTGTGCTGCCGCAAAAGTGTGGGCAAGAGGTTTTTCGACGAAAACGTCCAAGTTGTGTGCAAGACAAAGTGCCGCCAGTGAAAGATTGGTAAAAGCCGGCGTGCAGATAAGAGCCGCGTCGAGCTTCACGTCCTGGAGCATCTGGCCCACATCCGAATAGAAAGCTGCCTTCAATCCTGACTGCTGGACGTATTTCGACAGTTGCTTATCGATATCGGATAACGCTGTCAATTCGACGAGGGGAATCATGTTCACTAGAGCAGTATGGAGAATACCCATTTTCCCCAGGCCTATGACCGCCACTTTGAGCTTTCTTCCTTTTTCCAATTTCAGTCTCTGTTCAACGTGCGATCTTCGTTCCCGGGAGACCTATACGTCTGCGGATTTAAACCATTCCACATATCTTTTCACGCCCTCTTCTAAATCCACTTTCGGCTTCCACTTCAATTCTTGATAGGCCTTGGCGTTCGAGGATATTCGGCCAACAAAGTCACCGGCTCTTGTTTCTCGATATTCAATAGGAATCCCGCCGAAGACCTTGGAAATTGTTACTGCGACTTCTCTGACGGTGATGGGCCTCATCCCTTCCAGATTGTAAATTTTATTCTTAGCAATTTCCTGGAGAGCCGCTACGTTTCCTTCGGCCAGGTCTTCAACGTAGATAAAATTCCGGTACTGGCTTCCGTCACCGTGGATAATAAGGGGTTCTTTTCGCATGGCTCTCTTTATAAAATTTGTAATTACAGTCCCTTCGCGGCCCCTCGGGCCATAAGGAATGCCATAACGCAGAATGGTGAACTCCAAGCCGTAAATCTTGTTATAGCTCTGGATGTAAAGCTCGGCTGCCACTTTGGACGCTGTGTATGGGTGGTTGACATTCTGGACCAAAAGCGGCGTGTCCTCTGTTACTTCCTGTTTCTCCCCAAGCATATAAACCCAGACTGTGCTGGCAAACACCAGCCTCCCTCCATACCGGCGGATGGCCTCCAGGACATTGACAGTCCCCTGGAAGTTCAGGAGAGCGGTCTCCAAGGGATTTTTATAAACATCGTTCACGTTGGCCACGGCCGCCAGGAGATAAACCACTTCATAATTCCCGGCCAAGGCTATGGCAACCCGATGAAAATCGAAAAGGTCTAAAAAGATATGACGGACATCCTCGCGATGGGGCCTCATAATATCAAAAACTGATACATCATGATTGGCCTCCAGAAGCTTATCCACCACATGAGAGCCAATAAAACCGCTCCCTCCGATCACCGCAGCTTTCATTGTCTTTTTTCCTCCCTTCTTATTTTTTGGCTTCGACGTAATACAAATGGCACAATCTTGGGAAAATCTTATCGGCAACCGGGTTGACTATCCTGACCAGCCAGTTGGGCACGATTTGGAGCCGGAAATTGGAGAGCAGCGTAATGGGTGTCAAAAATCCTATTCCTTTTGTGGCCGTAATTTGAAAGCCTGTTGCCTGGAGCATTCGGTCAACCTCTTTAGGTGTGTAGACATGGACAAAGGACTTGATGAAACCACGGAACACAGCCCAGAACCCGTGAAGAGAATTCTTGTTGGAAACAGTCAAAATGACATGGTTGGTTAGCGTTCCTAGTTTCTGAAAAAATTTTCCCAAGGCCTGTCGGTCAAGGTTCTGAATAAATTCAATAGCGGACACCAGGCCAAAAGTTCCATTCAAAGACACCGCATTGAAATCTCCCTGGACGACTTCCACATCGGGAAAGTTCCGCCGGAGATGATGAGCGAATTTTTCATTGAGCTCTACGGCCGTAACACGATAGCCCTTTTGGCGCAAATAATTCACGATGGTACCCTTCCCCGCCCCGACATCTAAAGCCTTTTGACCATTCCCTTCGGGGAGCTTCCCCAGAACAGTGGCATTGAGCTGTTTAAAAATGATGTCTCTCGGGTCATCTGGATTCTCCCACCACGTTTCATAATAATTCTTGATGTCGTCAAGCAAGGTGTCTTCCATTGTGCATCCCTGGCCAGGGCGGACGAATCAGAGTCCTTTATAATAGAGAGGGATACACCAGTGATGACTGGCTACCCATTCGGAATTGGCCAATTTATATTTTTTCTTCATGATCTTGTGGCAGGGTTGGTCATATACTTTTCCTGTCGACTTCTCTACGGGGTCAAAGACGATATATTTGTAATAGCCAGAAACCATGCCCTCGGGGAACTTGACCCTGTTCGGGAACTTAGGGTCCAAGTGATTTTGGGCGTAAGCGTTCTTCCACGCCACAATCTCATCCAGCCGCTCAGTCTGCACGACTCCGATCGCAGCAGTGAATTCATTCATGCGGTAGTTCATCCCTTCCACGGCATAATCAAATTTGCCGTAATTTCTATACTTTTTGGCGAACTCAATAAGATCCTTATTGTTTGTAACCAGCATCCCACCCTCTCCAGTCGTGATCGTCTTTGTCGCGTAAAACGAATAAATGCCTGCATCCCCCCATGTGCCTGCCTTCTTTCCATGCCAGGAAGCTCCGTGGGCATGAGCACAATCTTCCAGCAGAATGATTCCTTTTTTCTGGCACAGCGTCCTGATGGCTTCGACCTGGAAAGCGATGTGGCCTCCGATATGGACGATCCAGACAGCGACAGGATCAAACTTCTTAATCTTAAGCGCTAAGTCTTCCAGAGAGAGGCAAAGATCATCCTTGTTACAATCCACAAATTCCACATTTCCGCCGGCTTTGATCACGCTAAACGGTGTAGCCATGAACGTATTGGAGGGACAGAGGACCGTCTTTCCGCGCACCTGAAAAAATTCTAAGGCCGCCAAGGCCGCACCTCCCCAACTCGAAAATCCCACGGAAGGGACCAGATGCTGCTCCGCCCACCTCTCCTCAAATAAGCCTGTGAACTTTCCCTCGGTCCACTGCTCGGTCGAGATAATTTCATCCCAATAGGCATGGAGTTTTTTTGTGTCCTCTTTCTCGAACCCGATCGTGAATTTCATGCTTATTCTCCCTTTTGAAAATTGAAAATGGTCTTCTCCTTCTTGAGCTAAAAAATGGATGTCATTTGCCTGTCACGAGAACTCCGATACCCGCTGCGATAAGCACAAGAGCGGTGATTTTATACAGGGTGATACTTTCGTTGAAAAACAAATGCGCAAAAAAAACCGTCGAAGCGAACAAAACGCCTTGGATGATAATCAGAGAAGGAATGACTTCTGCTCTCTTGATGAGAATCATGTACAAAATGGTGCCTGCGGCACTGAAGAAAAGGGCGAGCAGGATGTATTTTGCTGTCAGCACTCTCCACACCAGGGGAAAAAATTTGGATGTCATCTTGAAATCCATGACGCCCTTTTTCATGATCGTTCCTGCGAAGCCATAAAAAATACCACTCAGGATGGCCAAGCTGAGATACCAGAGGCTGTAAGAGTTCAATTTCATGCTTTTTCCCTTACCTAAAAATATTCCTGAACAGGGTCCTCAAAAAAAGGAGAGGCCAGGAAAAGAACAAATAATAAAAATCCTTGATTTTGATTGACCCGCCAGACAACCCGTAATTTGAGTATATCCTTGAGATGTCGTCCCTTCGCTTGTAAAACCGGCCTGGCACTTCTAGAATTTTCATTCCGTTTCTGGAGACAATGAAGAGCTCTTCGAGGTCATTTATTCTCCCGTCGCGGAGTTTATCAGTCGACTGAAAAATTTCCGAAAAAAGCTGCATGGTGTGTTTGTTCCATCCCTTAAAGCCGGAGCTTGAGTCCGTGATTCTCATCCGGAACTTCGGATAAAAAATGAGGCTAACCAAAAAGGAATAAAGCTTTCGTCCGTATTTGTGGATGAAAGAATCTTCCGCCAAGGACCCGCTGAGCTCCCGAGAGGCGATCACATAGTCTATTTTTTTATGGACCAAAGCCTCAATGATTTTGCCAATGTCTTGGGGCTCATGCTGGCCATCGGCGTCACAGAGGACCAAATATTCGTAGCCGTGAGCAAGTGCAAATTCCCGGGCTGACTGAAGCACTTTGGCATAGCCGTAATTGATACCATGCTTGAGCAAAAGAACATTTCTTTCGAGGGCCACATCAACTGTCCGATCGTCGCTGCCATCATCTATGATCAAGAGGTCGATGCCCGGAAAAAAGAATTTTATTTTGTCGATGACGGGACCAATTTTTTTCTCTTCATCCTTCGCCGGCAAAGCAATTAAAAGTCTGTTTTCCATGGGAAGCACAAAAACCTAAGAAATATAATGGCAATCACCCGAAAAGTCAAATCGGCAGGTTGATTGTCTGAAACTCTTGAACTGACAGGCAAAATGGGCAGGTTTATCTATTGAACAAAAGGCGCCAGCTGATGCTCGTCCATTTTCTCCTCCATCAAGGAAATCGGACGGGCGTCGGTTACTCGACAGCTCCCAAAATCAAATGCGACTGCCGGATGCGCCCATCCTGATCGGTCTCTCAAAATCCATCTTTCACCCTTCTCTGAGAACATCCAAATGGCCAAGGCCTTATGAAGAAAAATAAAAGTGTCTTACGTACAGCTTTAATACAAGTTGATTTTTTCAAAAAAATGAATAATACTATTTCTCAAGAAATATAGACAATCATAATTTGAGACGCATTGACTTTCCTATGAGGCAAAAGTTATCCGGGTACTGCAGACATAAAAGAATAGGAAAAAAAATGAGGAGGCTTGAATGAAGAATCACGGGTTGCAAATTTTGTTCATTATCTCTCTTTCCGTCATGACAGTAGGTGCGGTGCTGAATTCTCAAAATAAGAGAGCCAATTTCCCTTACCCGGCCCAAACCTCTGACTGGTCCACGCCAGTGAATATTTCCAATACCATTTTGGAATCCTACACGCCCCACATTGGCGTTGATGGTAACGGGAAATCCTATGTCATTTGGACGGACTATCAGACTTCATCCATAAGATACGTTTGCTTCAATACTAATAAGAGTGGACAATGGGCAACTTCCCAAGATATTACACCTATCTATTCAGGCATTGATGATGTAGGTTTTCCAGATTTTGGCGTGTCTTCAGAAGGAACCTGCCATATGGCTTTGCATGACCTTTACGGCGGGAACAATGAAATTCTTTACCGGGAATATACTAATGATTGGAGCTCCGAGACCAACCTATCCACCTCTGAAGGCGGTTCCGCCTATGCCACTCTGGACATTTCGCCTACAGACAGATATATCTACGTGGTCTGGATGGATGCCACTGTTCAGGAATTTGACATGATGTACCGGTACCGGGACCCCGATACAAAACAATGGGGAATCATCGATACGATTCCACTTTTATACGGTGGCCAATATCTTCCGAGTTTAACCATTGACGGGAAAGGGACGGCCCACCTCGTCTGGATTACGCGACCCGGAGGAGGCTCCACTGTCTGGTATGCGAAAAACCCGGAGCCAAGGAACAATGCTAAATGGACGGCTCCCATTTTGCTCGCCACTACCGGGGTTAATTGGTCTTATCCAAAAATTGTCAGCGATAATGCTGGGGATGTCTATGTGGTCTGGCTGGACGGGAGCACCGGAAATTTAGAGATCTTCTTCAGGAGAACGATCAACCAAATTTGGCAGCCCGCCGAAAATATCTCGCAATCGCAGGAAATATCAGAGGGTGGCTCTATCGCGGTCAACAGAAATACTGGCGAGTTTTACATCGCCTGGCAGGAGAATGTAGAAGGGACAAACTGGGAGGCTTATCTCAAAGCCTATGAACAGGAAAAGCCTGGCGAGGCGAGAAAGTGGTCCTCGATTAAGAATATTTCTAATTCTCCGACTACGTCCGGCGAGCCTTCCGTGTGCGTGGGGGAAGACGGGAACATTCACATAGCATATATCGACAACAAAACCGGCAATATGGAGGTTTGGTACACCTTCAAAGAAAAGATAAGTGTTTATCCTCCTGTCGGCGTAGCACTTAAACCTTCTATCAACAAACTTCTTTTCTATAGTGAAAAAATAAACACGATTACTTTTAGCAAAAACCCCCAGAACCAGGACGTTTATGTTGCCAATTATAAGATCTATCGGCGAAAAGCAAGTGAAAGTGACGAGAATTTCAAAGAGTTGGCGACCTTGAGCCCGACGATTCTCAAATATGAGGACCGCGCCCTTGCGCTGACAGAGAAATATGCCTATGTGCTGACAACAATTGATTTTGACGGAAAAGAAAGCAAAAAATCGGAAATTGTCAGCGAGTAATATTTATTATTTCTGGCTCTTCCATGTCGTGATAAGAGACGGGATGCCCATTCGATTATAGCCTGAAACCAACTTCACAAATAGGGTATCATTTGGCGCGGAATATTCAATATTCAGGGGTGATCGAAAACGAATAGGGGTTGAGGTTAGTTACCGTATCCGAAAGGTTTCTTAGATAAATGGAAATCCGATAAAGCTGGCCGTTTTTAAGACGATAAGAAGGTGGGGCATGGAGCCTTATGGTTTTGACTTCCTTGGCTGTTTTTTCTGTCAAAACGTGCTGGTCAAAAAGAGCCAGCCCGAGCTCGTAATCGCCTGCTGACGACCCAAATTCAATCCTCAGGTTCTGGATTTTTTTCCGGGACGTGAAATCAAAATTGTAAAAGCGATTATCTTCAAGGAGATTAAACTCCCCCTGTTCTCGCATCAACGCGACGCGGGAAAGCCCATAGAATACGATTCTTTTCCCTGAAGGCCAGGCGGCTTTGACCGGATCCAGAAGCACAATTCTTGGATAGAAGATAAACCAGAAGAAGAGGAGGGCTAGTCCGAAAAAAGTCAGCAGAAGATGGTGGCCAAATTTGCATGAGAAACGACATCCTGGGAGGAGGAGATACAAGATGATAAATAAAAAAAGCATTCCCAGCCAGACCAAATTGGGCAGCCAGGTTCCCTGCTCAATTTTTAAAAAAGAAGGAAGAAATTTTGCCAGAGAAAAGTGAAGATTGCTGAGGAGATGAAACAAGTCTCCGCCGCGCTCGAGGGTACCAACAGTGGTTTCTTGGTAAAGAGCCAGGGGATGACGGATGAGGAGCCAGACGAAAAGGAAACTCAAGAATACAGCCAGATGAAAGAGAGAGGAAAAGATTTTCTTGGTGTTGCAAGCCAGGAAATGACCGAGGCAAATTCCAAGTCCCCAAATGACAGCTACCAGCGGCCTTGCCTGAGGGGCATATCCGGTCCGCTGCGTCAGGAACGCATAAACGAAGACATACGGAGCTGTTAGGAAAAGGAGAAGAAAAAATTCTTTGCCCTTCCGCCGAATGAGTTCGACCATGCCCAAAAAGGCGAAGAAATAGACCGGCGCATAGAGAAGGAGCCCGTCTCTTTGATCAAGGAAATAGCCGGCCAGGGTTTCCCACTTGTAGCGAAATGGGATATCCAGGACGATTTTTTTCAGAAAAGTCATGGTTTGATGGCTCTCCATGGCTCTCTGCCATAAGACCGATAAGATCGAAAAGGAGCCATAGAGGCAATATTGAAAGAAGAAATAAATTCCCGTCAGAAGGAAAGGGAAAGCCAGGAAATAGACAAGGTGCCTCCTGGAGCTGGGCTTTTTGACTATAACGCTAAGGCAATACAGGAAAAGCGGAGCAAGCAAAAACAGATATTTAAGAGAGTGGAACCAGATAAACGAGAAGAGGAGAAACCCGCACAGCAGAAGCTTAGTTTTGGAGAGAACAGACGAAAATCGGAAAATCCGGAAGACGATAAACGAAAAAAGCGCGATAAAGATTTCCGGATAGACATGGATGGAATAAAAGAAGACGGGGGAGGTGAAGCTGAAAACAAGCCAGAGTCCGAGGGCAAGTTTTTCATTTTTCCACTCTTCTCTGGCATAGAGGAACATCTGGAGGCCGAGGAGAGTGCCAAAAAGACTTATCCCGAAGCGGAGGAAGAGAATGAGACATTTTCTTCCGAAAAGCGAGCCCAGGGCATAAAAGGGGAGTATGAGAAAGGAGACGCCAGGAGAATGAAACGAATAAAGACTCCCGGGTTTTGCTCCCGAAATGGCATGGGACCTGATGAAGACGTGGGGAAAGGTGAATTTGGTGTAATCCCTTTGCGCATAATTGTTAGTCAGGTCAAAATCCCCATCCTTCAAAAGGCTGTGCGTGATGAGAAGATAATGGGGCTCGTCACCGGAGAAAGTGATCCCCTTGCTGCTCAGGAAAACAGAGCCTGCGTTGGTGAGAAACAGAGCAGTCAGGAAGAGCACGGTGAGTTTCTTAGATAAAGAAAAGCCAAGGAATTTGTTGGCCAGGGCTTTCAAGGGGTTTGGATTTTCTCTGTTCCATTGTGAGATTCGCACGGCCTTAAGGTAAAGAATTGAAAAACATACCGCCTGGAAAAGAAGCGTAACCCTTGCCTGGAAGTCATTGGAGGTGAAATAGTGGACAAGAGTGAGCGGCGCCAGCACCAGAAAGACAGAAGGTAAATAAGTTAGCAAGTCCCCAGTGAGGGCCGTTGAATAATTTAAAGAGAAAACTAGAGAAAAGATTTTGGCAGAAACAACCCAGAGGCACCCAAGGATCACAAAGAACAAAAAAGTCATAGAAACAAACGAAGCAGGCTGGAGATGAAAAGAATGGTCAAGGATAGTGAACCGAGGGACTTGGCCACGGAATTGGAAAAAGAAGCTATAAAGCAAAGAGAAAATGAACAGAAGGGCTCCTTGCGGAAGAAAAGTCAGTTTCCTCATATTATTGACTAATAGTCAACTTTGCTTTTAATGTCAATGAAGAATGAGCACAGGGAATGATTTCAATCTTTCTATTTTGAGGCGTGGGTTTTCCTTGCCTTAATGATAAAATTCGAAGTGCTGTTGAAACGTCCCGATGCGGGGAGGAATTTTTCGACGACCAATCCTCTCTCGTTCAAAAATACGGTAATTTCCTCAGGCGTGTAATAATGCCGGATGGGAACAAAATACCAGTCGAGAATAAGCTCCTCCAGCTTCTCTCCCTTTCTGGACTTCTCTCTCTTTTTAAAGAAAAAGACCACGGGCGCCAGAAAGAAAGCCAGGACTTTGGCCAGAGCCGTCCAGGTTTTTCGGGGGGCTTTGAGAAGGGTCTTGCGGATGACCTCATGGACAGAGGTTACTTTGGTTCGTTTGTAGACCGCCAAAAGCAGCGAGCCTCCATGACGGAGCACTCTCGCTAACTCGGCAATGGCCTTGAAGGGGTTGGTCGTATGATGGACAGTTCCCCAAGCCCAGACAATGTCAAACGTCTCATCCTCGAAAGGGAGCTCGAGCATGTCCTGGTTGAGGAACTCGACGTTCGGCAGTCTGAACTTTTCCTTCAATCCTTGGGCTGTTTGGAGGCTGCCCGGGCTAATGTCGATGCCGGTGACGTTCCCTGCTCCTTTCCTGGCGAAGATAATGCTGAAAATGCCCGTGCCGCAGCCGGCATCAAGCACAGCTTTGTTCTTGACCTCTTCGGCCGAGTAAAAAAGCCCCCAGTGTTTCTCTGAGGCTGGATATTCAGGGATATATTCGGTCCAGACGACATCATAGAAACTTCCGACTTTTTCTTTGCTCATCCTGAAGAAACCTAAAAGCAGAATCTTATATTAGCCACCCTAAGGCCTGAAGTCAATTTGTGCCTGGCCGATTGCCCGATACTTTGAATCGATATTCACGAATAATGCTCTATGTATGGATTACAAGAAAGACCTGGATATCTCTGAACAACTTTGTTCAAGGCTGGATGGTTAGGCAATCTTTTCAGGTCAATCTCACCAAGAAAAGGTCATCCTTTCCGACAGACGCCAGTCTCCAAAGGATCTTGCAAAACCGGCCTTCTTATGGATAATAGAAGCGAAGTCTGGACAGGAGTTTTGGATGGAGGAAATCAGGAATGAAGTTGCGGTATTGTTTTCGGGCGGGATTGACTCGCTTTTAGCAGCGGTTGAGCTCCAGGCATCGTGCAACCGTGTTCATCTTGTGACATTTAATAAGGGGTATCTGGAATTTGGAGTCAAAAATAACCTGGTGAACGTGGAGATACTGAAGAGGTTGTATGGGGAGGAAAGGATAACTCACGAAGTCATTGATTTGCGCCAGCTGACCAAGAGCGTTTACAAAGGATTAATGAACGACCTTCGGATGTATAATATAGAGACTTGCTGGTGTGTTGGGTGCCGGTTGGCGATCAACTCAGGTGGTTTGTTGTATGCGTTGGAGCGTGGGTTGAAGGGGTATGCAGATGGGTCGAACCGTGAGCAGGTGCCCTCAGACGCAAATCTGGCTGGGACAGCAGAAAACTTTCCGAGTGTTGTCGAGAGGCTAAAAATGTTTGCGCGGGAGCATGGAGTTGAGTTTATGACGCCCGCGTATGACCTGGGGAGCCGTGAAGAACGGCGAGCAAGGCTCACCGAGCTGGGGTTTGAAATTGATTATCTAAGCCTGGACCGAAGCAAGTCGATTAGAGGGATGGTGACGAAAGATTTTTTTCGCCGGTCGCAGCCGATCTGTTTATCAGGCTGGCTGATTCATTGGAAGAGGAATCTATTGGGGAAGCAAGTACAGCAAGATGAAGGAAAGACCCTGACTTATGTCATCCAGAAGCTGGAGAACGTGGTCCGGAAGTACCTGAGAGACTATTTTGCGCCCAGAGGCGTAAACCTGGACGACCTTGTCCAAAGGAGAAAGTCTGCCCTGAACGCAAGGCCACCGTCCGAGAGCTAACCTCAGTACAGTCCTTAAAAAAGAGGGTTCAGAATCGCTTAAAAAGAGTTTTGGTTTTGCGCCTTGGAGCGGGAGAACCCTGACTGACTCGCTAACCGATGGCCGCATCCAAAAACTTATCGCTGTCGATTGGTCCAAGGAGGTGATCAAACTCCTCAGTACAGAACCCGTCACGCAATTCAACGGAGACCGATTCCGGGATAAGCGGAAAGGAGCTGCGCTGGCGGATACGAAGAAAGCCGTGGAGCCTTTTGCCCAGAACAGTATCCGGTTTGATGCCGTTGAGGAGAATTTATGTTTTCCTCATTGGCCGGGAGCCGGAGGCTTTCTGGGAAAAAATTCTCAGAGGACCTCAGCTTTCAAAGCGTCCTTCTTTTGGGGCCAGGTCCTTGAATCCGAACGGATAAAGAGAAAACTCTGGCTGCCATCCAGGGAGACAAAATGGCTTACTATACAAGAAAAATTGTATTATGATAAACTTCAACGGGAGATCAAACCTAACAAGATTTTAGAATATTTCAAAAGGCCGATGGGCGGTCAAAAAAGGTCTCAAATGGATGAAGTAGAGAACGGAGATAGGGCTGTTCAATCTTACTTCCAAAAAATTCATTCCCTCTATCAAGAATCCGTGGAGAAGGAAAATATCGCGCGCGTTCATCAACGAATCCGGAGCCAAATCGAACCCCACTTGAGGGGCAAAGTCTTGGACATTGGCTCGGCGGGGGTCACGGAATACTGGAACGAACAGGTTCAAGCCCTCTTTTCTCTCGATAAAGTCTTTGAATTCCTCCAGAACAGCAAAAACAAAAGTGCTCTGAATATCAACGGAGACATCCTGGCTCTTCCTTTCAAGGCGAATTGTTTCGACTGTATCATCATCCAGCATGTGGTTCACCATTTAACGGGAATTCACTACCAGAAAAATCTTTTCAATGTCCAGAAAGCCATCTCCGAATCGGCGCGAGTTCTGAGGCCAGGGGGGGAAATTTTTATCGTCGATTCGACGGTGCCTCCCCTCCTGGAAAGGCTCGAGCAGCTCCATTATTCAGTCACATATAACCTGCTGAAGATCATGAGAAAGCCGATGATTTTCTTCTTTTCACGCCAAAAGCTTAAGGCAATCTTGGACAGAAACAACCTGGGTCTCGAAAAAGTCATAACCATTGATTGGGGCAAGATGAAGGAGGCAAGCCAAGCTCTTTTTCCTTGGCTCCGATTCCCCCTCAAATACACGCCTGTGCGCTGCACCCTTATCTCTGCCTTTAAACTTTAACCCTTTCCATCGCGCCCTGCTTTTAGTGGGCCAGGGAAGAAATGCGTAGCGCCTGATAAAAACAAGGTTTGAGCGGGAAATTCAGTCGAAACTGTGCCTATTTGCTTTTTCCTATATGTTACGTTAGTTTTTAAAAAGTGATCGAGTTTGGCACGTCGGGTTGGCGCGCGGTGATGGGCGAAGAATTCACCTTCTCTAACCTCTCGCTTGTTGTCCGGGCCATCGCTAATTATCTTCTGAAGAAATGACCTGGCCGCGAGGTTTCCGTCGTTGTCAACTATGATACGCGGTTTCTCTCGGAGAGATTCGCTGCAGAGGCAGCGAAGATTCTCTCCCATAATAAGGTTCACGTGCTGCTTCCGGACAGAGATGCCCCGTCTCAAGCCCAGTGCCTCCAGATCATCGCCAACGTCCTGGCTAGGGCAGAGCAAACCTCGGCCCGTGCGGCGTCTATGTGACCAAAAATAAGCGCCAAAAATAATGACGGTTATCGCGCATCTTCGGAAGCGTTGGGACTTTATGGGGAATAGAATTGTCCTGTGGATACCTCTAGGCAGATTGGGCATCTGCCCTCGAACAATTCCCGTCTTCTGAGAGGCTGCTGTTTGTCCTCCCAAGAGAAAACGGCAGCCTTTTTTTATGTCTTTCTACGTCCTCTTTTCCCGAGGAGCGCCACGGCCCAGCAGACCACGGCCTTCTCCTCGCCGACCATTCCCAACCCCTCATTTGTTTTTGCTTTAATCCCAAGGTTTGCCGGCGGAGTACCGATAATCGGGGCGAGCACCTTTTTCATCGCCCCAATATAACGAGCCAGTCGAGGAGCCTGGGCCACAACCACGATATCGACGTTCCCGACCGTCATGTTTTTTCGGTCCACTCTGGCCATGACCTTCCTTAGGAGCTCGGTGCTTCGAATGCCTTTGTACTCCGGCTCAGAGTCGGGAAAAACCTGACCGATATCCCCTTCACCCAATGCCCCCAGCAAGGCGTCAATAAGAGCATGAATCAGGCAATCCCCGTCCGAATGCCCCACGAGGCCAAAAGGATGAGGAATGTCCAGCCCGCCTAAATAGAGCTTCCTTCCCCTCGCCAATCGATGAATGTCGTAGCCAAACCCGATTTTAGCGTTCAATGAGGGCCTCCGCAATTTTGAGGTCGGCCGGGGTTGTGATTTTGATATTCCGAGGGTCGCCTTCGACAACAGCCACCGTGTGTCCGGTTCTTTCGACAAGCCCGGCCTCGTCCGTTCCGTAATAGCCATCCTTCCTGGCCTTGCGCAAAGCCTTTTTGAGCAATAGATAAGAGAAGCCCTGCGGAGTCTGAACCCTGTATAATTTCTCCCGGTCCAGGGTTGTGACGACTTTTCCCCGCGCAACTTCTTTGATCGTCTCCTCCACAGGGATGGCTGGAATCGCCGCCCCGCTCCTGCGTGTCTCCGCTATCACCCGCGTGATCACATCCTGGCCAACAAGCGGCCGCGCACCGTCATGAATCAGGACGAGCTCGGCCCGGTGCTCATCCACCTGCTCAAAACCCTGCCACACAGAGTCCTGCCGCCTCGGGCCTCCCCGGACAACGGCCCTGAGCTTTTTATACCGGCGGAAGAGCTCCTCCTTCTGCGTTTCATCTGGAAGCACAAGGACGATCTCGTCGACTTCAGGATGGCCGGACAGGTTTTCGATACTCCAATCGACAACCTGCTTCCCTCGAAGCAGGGCGAACTGTTTGCCGGAGCCGAAGCGTTTTCCTTCCCCGGCAGCGACGATGATAGCCGTGACCATGCTCATCGAGATTCTTCGTTATAACGGCCAAAAATCATCTTGCCCACGGTTGTCTGAAGGACAGAAGTGACGGTGATGTCAATGTTCTGGCCGATCATCTTCCGAGAATTATCGACAACAACCATAGTCCCGTCATCCAAATAGCCGACTCCCTGATCCTTCTCTTTCCCCTCCTTGAGGATAAACACCCGCATCGACTCTCCCGGCAGCACCACGGGCCTGAGAGCGTTGGCTAGTTCGTTGATGTTAAGGACAGAGACACCGTGCAGCCCGGCCACCTTGTTGAGATTCACGTCATTTGTCACCAGCTTTCCGTCCAACTGTTTGGTCAGCTCGATCAGCTTGGAATCTACATCCTTGATCTCCGGAAAGTCCATCTCCGAAATGACCACAGAGACCTGGGATGTCTTCTGCAAGTGATTCAGCACATCCAGGCCGCGCCTCCCGCGTTGCCTTTTCAGCCCGTCCGAGGAGTCGGCCACAAGCTGCAGTTCCCGGAGCACGAATTGGGGGATCAGGAGCGTGCCTTCGATGAAACCTGTGTCGCAGAGGTCGGTGATGCGTCCGTCTATAATGACGCTAGTATCGAGGATTTTGTAGCTTCGGCCGATGCTTTTTTCCTTGAAAAAGCGGAAGAGATGGGCCGGGTCGAGCCATTCCGATTTTTGTGTCCCGACGAGAAACCCGATGTAGGGCATGATGATGAGAAAGAATATCCGGATAAAAATTGTGGTGGGGAAGTCGGTGCTGATATGCTGATAAACGGTCCCCAGAACCCAGCCGAGAAAAACCCCGGCAAACGTTCCAATGGTCGATCCCCAGATAATCTTGAACTGGGTCCGCCGGATCCTCGTCTCCAGATACATGATGATGACTCCCAGGCCGAACGCAACGGCAGCGCTGGCCGGCCGGGACAGGCGAAAAATTGGGGAAAAAAATCCGGCTGTTGCGATGGCAGCTATGATGACGAAACGAAAAATAAGAATACCCATATTATGAATCCTTAAAAATATTAAAAAATAATATTGAGCGCGTCTTTGATATTCCGGACGCCCATGAGCCGGGCCTTTGAAATATCCTCTCTCTCGAGAGCGGCAAGGCTTCCTTTAGGCAAGACAATTGTCTCAAAACCAAGAGATTGGGCTTCTTTGATCCTGGCCAACGGGCTCCCGACCGACCGCACCTCGCCGCTCAACCCGACTTCCCCGAAAACGGCGACGTCCCGGGGGAGAGCCTTGTTTTTCATGCAGGAGACAACTGCCAGGACGGCGGCCAGGTCAGCCGCGGGCTCCTCAATGGTGAGCCCGCCGGCAACGTTCAGGTAAATGTCCTCACCGCCAAAGCTGTAGCCCAGTTTCCTCTCGATGACGGCCAGAAGCATGGAGGTCCGGAAATGATCCAGCCCAATAGTCATCCGGCGCGGACTCCCGACAAACAGAGTGGGGGAGACGAGCGCCTGGATCTCCGCAAGCAGGGGCCGCGTTCCTTTGATCGTCGAAACGACAACGCTTCCCGATTCTTCGGCGGGCCGTTCTTTCAGAAAAAAAGCCGAAGGGTTCGGAATCGCCCGGAGGCCGGCCTGCCCCATCTCAAAAATGGCCAGCTCCGAAACCGGGCCAAACCTGTTCTTGAGCGCCCTCAGAACTCTGTGGCTGTGGTCTCTCTCTCCCTCGAAAAGGAGGACGACATCGACCATGTGTTCGAGCGACTTCGGCCCCGCGAGAGACCCTTCTTTGGTGATGTGACCGATGAGAAATGAAGGAACATTATTTTTTTTGGCAAACCGGAAGACCTCGTTGGCCACCTCGCGCACCTGGCTGATCGTTCCAGGGCTTGACGAAAGCTTCGATGAAAAAACCGTCTGGACCGAATCCAGGACGAACATCCGCGGAGCAACCTTTTCTGCTTGGGCCAGGATTCTTTCCATGTTCGTCTCGGCCAGAAGGTACAGTTCCCCTTCCTTTATGCCCAGCCGGTCACCCCGGATCTTGATCTGCTCAAGAGACTCCTCTCCCGAGACATAAAGAACTCTTTCTCCCTGGCCGGAAAAATCGCGGCAGACCTGAAGGAGAAGCGTTGATTTTCCGATCCCGGGCTCTCCTCCGATCAGGACAAGAGAGCCGAGGACGACTCCCCCTCCGACAACCTTGTTGAATTCGTCCGCCTGGATCTTGATTCTCTGCTTTGTCGTTTCCTTGATATCCTTGTAGAGGACCGCCTCTGAAGGTGGGAAGGAGTATTCCGCCGGCGCTGCGGCTTCCTCGACTTCTTCTACAAGCGAGTTCCATTCGCCGCAGCTCGCACAGCGGCCCAGCCATTTGGGCGAGCGAAATCCGCAGCTCTGGCAGATAAAGACCGTTTTTAGCTTGTCCTTCATCGCGTCCCCAGGCCGAGCCCAAAAAAGACCTGTCTGGAGGAGGGCCGGCTGAAATCATCGACTCCCAGCACAAGATACATGTATTTGACCAAGGAGAACTCGGAGGTGAAACGAAAGTGCGGCCCGCCGTCACGCTCGAAATCATAACAGTCAAGCCCAAAAGCAAGACGGTCGTTGAGAGTCAAATAGTCGACCCCGGCTCCGATCTCAGACTCGATAATTCCGGCGCGGGGGACGAAAGCGCCGAAGCGGATTCCTGCCTGAGCGGAATAGCTGAACTCGCGCTGTCGCGGATTCTGGATAACCTGACCCCAAAAACTATACCTTTTCCCGAGCGAGAGGCCGGCGTTGATATAGCTTTTCATGCCTTCGCTCTCAGCCAGGTAATCTCCCCTTAGGCTTCCTGTCGCTCGCACCTGGCTGAGCGGCGCGACTGTCTTTTGCACGGTGGCGAGCGTCTTTTCAGCATCATTGTAAAGCTTGGGGTCCTGGACCAGTTTTCCCAGGGTCCCCTCGCCCTTGTTAATTTTTTCCAGAGACTCGGAGAGCGACCGGACCGACTCCTCCAGCTTGAGAACAACATCTTTTAATTTGTCCACGCTGAACTTAATATTCTCCCTGTTCTCCTGGGCGATTCCCTTAAGGACATCCACGGTCTCGTTGATGTTCTTGGAGGTTTCCTCGACTTTCTTGTCCAACTGCTGGGCCGCTTGAGAGGCGCCGCGAATTCCTTCCCGCAGGTCACTCCTGTTTTCAGCCATAAACTTGCTCAGGTCCGCGGAAAAATCGTTCAGGTTCTGAAGTGTCCTCTGGATATTTTCTCTGGCCCCTCCTCCTGTTATCTCACGCAGAGACTTGCTGAGCTCCCTGATCTCTTCTCCAATAGAAGCCGCCATGGTCCCCAATTGGTCAAAGGTCAAGACGGGAGAGGCCTCGAGCGTGTCGCCGGGCTGACAGAAGTCCGCAGCTTCACTGGGAGAGATCTCAAGAAATCGTTCTCCGAGGAGCCCCACCGTAGTCAGCGCCGCTTTGGAACCCTTGGGGATCTGGTATTTGGGAAAAACGCTCATAACAACCTGGGCTTTCCTCTCAACCAGCACGATATCCCGGACATAGCCGATCTTCACCCCGGCCATCCGTACAGGTGCTCCAGAATCCAGTCCGGTTGTCGAAGAAAAGAAAACGGAAATATCGTAGCCCTGTTTCTTGAATAGCCTGGAAACATCGCCCACGTAAAAAATGAGCACAGCCAAAAGGAGAGAAGTCCCTGTTAAAAATATTCCAATTTTAACTTCCTGACGCATGGTCGCACCTCGTCGTCTATCACTCCCGGATTGGACCCTGGGCCTGTCCGTGGATAAACTGCTGAACAATTCCGCTCTTCGAATTCCTGATCTCTTCGGGGGTCCCGACTTCGATGATCTTCCCCTCATAAAGCATGGCGATCCTATCAGCCACCTTGTAGGCGCTGACCATATCATGGGTAATGACCACGGAAGTGACCTCCATCTCTTTTTTCAGCTTATTAATCAGGTTGTTGATTGAATCCGCCCGGATTGGGTCCAGCCCTGTCGACGGCTCATCATAAAGCATAATTTGGGGCTGATAGGCGATTGCCCGGGCCAATCCGACGCGTTTCTTCATCCCGCCGCTGAGCTCATACGGCATCATGTTCTCGATTCCCTGGAGGCCAACCTTGGCCAGGCTTTCCTCCACGATTCCCTTGATTTCCCCGCGGGAACAATGGTCGTGGCGTTCCAACCCAAAGCTCACATTCTCGGCCACGGTCATCGAGTCAAAAAGGGCCGCACCCTGAAACAACATCCCGAACTTCTTGGTCATACGCTGGAGCTCATATTCATTGAGGCAGGTTGTCTCCACCCCGTCAATGAAGATCTGGCCCGAGTCCGGTTTGATGAGGCCGATCACGAGTTTGAGCAGAACGCTCTTTCCCGAACCGCTTTGCCCGATCACCACCATGGTCTCTCCCTTATTGACAGTCAGGTTGGCTCCGCAGAGAACATCATTTTCTCCAAACGACTTGTAAAGGTCGACAACTTGAATCATCCGCGTAACGTTATGGGCAAAGCCCTGGTGAGGAAAAAGTTAAGAACAAGAATCAAGATGCTGGCGATGACGACGGTTCGCGTAGTGGCCCGTCCGACTCCTTCGGCGCCTCCTTCCGTCTTCATCCCTTGCCAGCAGCCGATAATAGCAATTACAACACCAAAAACAGCCGCTTTGATCAGGCCGGTGAAGACATCCCAGACTTCCAGATACATCAGTGTATTCTGCCAATATACGTTCCGGTTGACGCCCTCGATAACCACATTATAGAAAAATCCACAGGCAATGCCGATGAAGTCTCCATAAAGGGTCAGGCAGGGCAGCATGAACAAAGCCGCCAGTGTCCGGGGGACGACCAGGTAACGGACAGGATTGGCACCGAGGCTGAAGATGGCATCGATCTGCTCAGTGATCTTCATGGTCCCGATTTCCGCGGCCATCGAGGAGCCAACCCGGCCCGAGAGCATTAAGCCAACCAGGATTGGAATCAATTCCTTGGCCAGCCCGGTTGCGATGATCGACCCTCCATACATCTCGGACCCTGGCCCGATGTAGCGATGAAACGCCGTATATGTCTGGAGTCCAAAGACCAGCCCGCCGAAAGCAGCGGTCAGTGAGACCACGGGCAGGGATGCCGCCCCGATCTCTCCAATCTGATGGATCAGGGATTTATGCTCTCTGGGCTTTCGAAAAAGATTGTCGAGTGCCTTCCAAAATAGAATCCCGACTTCTCCCACTTGGGCAAAAAAAGAAAAGATGAAAGACGGCTGGCGACGGAGGGCCATCCTATGCCTCGGGATAACGAAATTCCAAATCCGCGTTGGCGAACCGAGCATACTTATTGAAAAATGCGAGCCGGAGGATATCGGTCGGCCCGTTTCTTTGCTTGGCGACATTAACCTCGGCAATGCCCCTGATGCTTTCGTCGTGCGGATGGTAGACCTCAGGCCGGTAGATGAAGATGACCACATCGGCGTCTTGCTCGATGGCTCCCGATTCACGAAGGTCGGAGAGCTGCGGCCGGGGCTCGCGCCTTCCTCTTTCAGGGGCGCGGCTGAGCTGGGAAATTCCGACAACCGGGATCTGAATTTCCTTGGCCAGCTCCTTCAAGGAGCGCGAGATAAAAGCCATTTCCTGGTTTCTATTCTCGAACCGCCCGCCTGGCCGCATCAGCTGGATATAATCAATAAAAACTGCGTCCAGGTTGTTCTCCATCTTCAGACGCCTCGCCTTGGCCTTCATCTCCATCACCGTCAAACCCGGAGTCTCATCAAGGAAAATGCGGGCGTTGGACAGCGCCTCAGCGCTGAGCTTGAGCTTTTCAAATTCCCTTTCGCTAATGAATCCCGTCCTGACCCTCTTGATATCAATTTGGCTGTCCGCGCTCAGCATCCGGATGACGATCTGTTCCTTGGCCATTTCCATCGAGAAAAAGCCAACAGCGTAGTCAGTCTGTTGACCGATGTATTGGGAAATATTCAAGCAGAGAGCCGTCTTCCCCATAGACGGCCGGCCCGCGACAACGATGAACTCCGATTTATGGAGGCCCGAGGTGAGACTGTCCAGGTCACGGAAGCCTGTCGGCACGCCAGTCACCGCCTCCTTCCGCTCCGCCAGACGGGCAACCATTTCCAGCGTGGATTTGGTCAAATGGCCGACCCGGACAAAACCCGGCTTAACTCTCTGTTCGGCCACCTCAATGATGGCCGCCTGCGCTTCGTTCAGGAGCTCATCGGCATCTTCTTTCTGTTCATAGCTCGAGGAGATGATTTTGGCCGAAGACATAATGAGCCGGCGCAGAAGCGCTTTTTCCTTGATGATCTGGGCATAGTACTCGACGTTCAGGCTCTTTGGAACGCCGTCCATCAGAGAGGCCAAATAAGAAGCGCCTCCGACCTCGTCCAGATCCCCGGCCCTTTCGAGGTCCTCACTCAGCGAAAGCAAGTCCACCGGAAGCCCCTTGTCCACGAGGGCGATGATTCTCTCGATGATTTTTCGATGGGCGTCTTTGTAAAACTCTTCCGGAGAGATAATCGAGAGCACCGTGTTGAGACTGTCATTATTGACCAGGATCCCTCCGAGAACTGTTTTCTCCGCCTCGAGGCTGTGCGGCGGCGTTTTTTTTAAAAACATGAGGTCGAGTTCCATTTCCAACCTCTCCTATCAAGCAGGAGTCGCCCCCTGCTTACCGTTTTTTCCCCTCGCTCGGTTTCTCTCCCGTCCCTTCTTTGCTTTTCGATTCTTCCCCTAAATCGTGCTCCCTCCGCACCTCCACTTTCAACACGGCCTGATCATCATGGAAGACCCTGATAGGGATGCTGTAATTTCCCAGTCTTTTAATCGGCTCGTCCAGAACAATCTTTTTTTTCTCGATGTCGAACCCCAGTTGACCCAGGGCGTCTCGAATATCGCCGGCGCTCACCGACCCGAAGATCATATCCTTCTCTCCCGCTTTTCGTGAAAATGTGACCATCGTCTCATTGAGCTTATCGATCATGTTTTGATAAGAAAGACGCTCTTTTTCCAGCTTTTTTTTCAGCGCCCGCTGCTCGACCTCAATCATTTTCATGTTCGCCGCCGTGACTTCCAGGGCCAATTTTCTGGGGATGAGATAGTTCCTGCCGAATCCCGGTGCCACATTGACAATATCCCCCTTTCGGCCCAAATTGTCCACATCCTGTTTTAAAATAATCCTCATATTCCCTCCCTCAGAATGCGGCCGGGATCAGTCTTCAACATACGGAAGCAGCGCCATCAGCCGGGCTCTCTTGATGGCCATGGCCAGCTTCCGCTGATGATAGGCGCATGTCCCAGTAATCCGCCGCGGCGAAATCTTCCCTCGTTCCGGAGCATATTTGCGCAATATGTCCACATTCTTATAATCAATTTCCCGGACATTTCTCTGGCAAAAGCGGCAGAACTTCTTTTTCGGGGGGAAAAACTTCCTGAAGGATGGTTTGTCAGGTCGCTCTTCTCTGTCCATCTTATCTCACCTCTTCTTTCCTCTCTGAAGACGAAAAATCCTCTTCGGCACGGAGTTTTTTTTCGGGGCCCTCACCTCCAGCAAAAGCGGCCTCTTTTCCCTCCAGCCTCGCTTCCTTCTTTTTCTTTTTGCGAACCCCTTCCTGCGCCTCTTTCTTCAAAGTCAAATAGCGGAGGACGGAATCGGTCTGCTTGAAGCGTCTTTCCAGTTCCAGAGGGATATCTTCTTTCCCCTCATAATGCAAAAAAACGTAAAAAGCCTCGTTGAACCTCTTGATGGGATAAGCCATTCTCTTTTTCCCCCACTTTTCCTGCTTGATGAGCTTCCCTTCTTTCTGGGAAACGACCTCCGCCATCTGGGCGATGATTTTTTCTGTTTCCTCTTCTGAAAGGCTGGGCGCGAGCAAAAAGCCCGTTTCGTAGATCCTCATGTGCACCTCCTTATGGATCTTAAAGCTCCTTCTTCTCGGGAGAAGGAACAAGGAGCGTTATATCGCGGCTAGGCCGTGCTGCCCTCCTGTCTGGCCGATCTTTTTTCTTTTTGATTGAACTCATTCATGGCCTGGTCAATCCGGCCCACGATAATCATGTCCAGTGCCTTCGCGGCTTTAGCCAGGCTTTCTTTAAAAACCCGACGCTCCTCTTCGGCGAATGGCGAGAGGACAAAGCGTGTGGCATCATCGTTTTCCGCAAGGGGTCCAATCCCGACTCTGATGCGAGCGAAGGCCCTGGTCCCGACCTCCTCGATGATTGAGCGCATGCCGTTATGAGTGCCGGCGCTCCCTTTTTTTCGCACCCGGATCTGGCCCAGCGGAATATCGATGTCGTCGTAGACGATAACGATATTCTCGGGCCCGATCCTGTATCCTTTCAAAATCTCCCTCACCGCTACGCCGCTACGATTCATATTTGTCTGAGGCTGGGCCAATACCAGCTTTTCTTTATCAACTCCGACCTCGACAATCCTCGCCCCGAATTTCCTTGTTTTCAGCTTGACATCCCAGCAACGGGCGAGCTCCTGGACAAAGGAGAATCCGGCATTGTGCCTTGTCTTGGCGTAGCGGCGTCCTGGATTTCCCAGGCCGATAACGGCCCACAACGATTATTCCTTTTCCTTTTTCTTTTCTTTGGTTTCCTTCTTCTCTTTGGTCTCTTCCTCTTCTTTCTCAGCCCTTTCTTTCTTGATGACCTCTGGTTCTGTCGGCTCCTCAACAACCGCCTCCTCGACTGGCTTGGCGACCTCTTCCTCTTTGTGCGGCAGGCTGATGAGCACAACTACGGCTCCCGGGTCGGTCATGAACTTTACCCCTTCTGGGGAAGCTATGTCCCCGACCTTCAGAGACTGGTGAAGGTGAAGCGGGCTGATATCCACCTTGATATTTTCGGGGATGTCCCGGGGAAGGCACTCTATCTCCACTTCTCTGGTCATGAAATCCACAAATCCTCCCTCCGTTTTGACCCCAACCGGCTCCCCCTGCAACTGGAAGGGAACGGCCACGCGGATGGCCTTGTCCATGGATATATGAATGAGGTCGGCGTGGATGACCTCATCGGAACTCGGGCCAACCTGCAACTCCTTGATCATCGCATCGAGGATCTTGGAGTCGTATTTGACCTTGAAAATCGTGTTCTCACCCGACTCTGATTTCAAGATGAGGATGACATCTTTTTTCTGCAAGGCCAGCGGAACATTCGGGATACGTTCTCCGTAGAGAATAGCCGGGATCTTGCCCTCTCTCCTCAGCCTCCTGTTGGCATTTTTTCCAAAGGCCTCTCTCTTTTCTGCTTTGATTGTAAGGCTCATCTTTCTCTCTTCTCCTTAAGCAAACAGCGAGCTGACCGAGCTCCCTTCGTTGATTCTGCGGATGGCCTCCCCGAACAGCGCGGCCACCGAAAGGACGTCGATCTTTCGACACGCGTTAGCTTTTTCCCCCAGAGGGATTGTATTGGTGATGATCATTCTCTCGAGCGGAGAATTCTGGATTCTTTCGATCGCCTGGCCGGACAGGACGGGATGTGTGCAGGCGGCAAAGATCCGTCGCGCGCCCTCTTTCTTCAGGGCTTCGGCGCTCAAAACTAGTGTTCCCGCTGTATCAACCATATCGTCGAAGATCACAACATCACGGCCTTCGACATCGCCGATGACATGAAGGACCTGGGCTACGTTGGGGGAAGGCCTGCGTTTGTCGATGATCGCCAGACTCGCGCCTATTCTCCGCGCAAATACCCTCGCCCGCCCGACCCCGCCGGCATCCGGAGAAACAACGGTCAGGTTCTCCAATCTTAGAGTGGCGATGAAATCGGCCAAAACGGGAGCTGATGTCAAATTGTCCACAGGGATAGAAAAGAACCCCTGGATCTGCGGCGAGTGTAGGTCCATGGTCAGGACCCGATTGGCCCCGGCTTTTTCGATGAGGTCGGCCACAAGCCTGGCTGAAATGGGCACGCGGGGCCGGTCCTTCCAGTCCTGCCGGGCATAACAATAATAGGGCATGACGGCCGTGATCCTCTCGGCTGAAGCTCTCTTGAAGGCGTCAATCATTAAAAAGAGCTCCATGAGATGGAAATTGGCGTCAGCCGATCCGGATTGGATGATGAAAATATCCTCTCCGCGGACGTTCTCATCTATATAGAAATGGACTTCTCCATCGCTGAACCGGCTCAAAGCGCAGTTCCCCAGGTTAATGCCCAGGTAACCGGCAATCTCTTTGGCCAGGGCCAAATTTGATGATCCAGCAAATACTTTCATCGGTCTATCCTTGTCCGATTTCATTCAGCGCTAAACTGGGGCGGGAGGATTCGAACCTCCGGATGACGGATCCAAAGTCCGTTGCCTTACCGCTTGGCTACACCCCAGCAGTTACGTTCTTCCAATAACGCTCCCTGGATACCGTCTCCACAAGAAGCGCCTGCTCTGTCCTTTTGAGTTCCGTCAGGGCCTTGTCTGCCTTATCTTTTTCCAGATACAAACCAAAAACCGCGGAGCCCGTCCCCGTCACCAGGGAAAGGACAGCTTCCCTCTGACGAAAAAAATCCTTAATCGTTCTTAACTGAGGGGCCAGGCTGAAGACAGCGTCTTCTAATCTATTCTCTAATAGCCCGAACTCTTTTCGAGCTAAAAACTGGCTAATTTTACTTTCTTTGTCTTCTGAAGTCAAGCGCAGACGGCCGTAGACTTCGGCGGTGGAGATCGTCACGGGAGGCAGCGCGAGAACACAGTAAAGTCGGGGAAGATCGGGAAGAGGCGTGATCGCATCCCCTCGCTCCTCTCCCAAACAAAATCCTCCTTCCAGGAAATACGGGATGTCGGCACCCAGTTCCCGGGCTAGGGTATGCAGTTCTTCCCTACTCAATCCAAGGCCCCACAATTTATTCAGCGCGAAAAGCGTCATGGCCGCATTCCCGCTTCCACCTCCCAGTCCCTTGCCCGCAGGAACTTTCTTTTCCACATTGATTTCGACGCCCGGGCCCTGATACTTCAGCTTGAGGATGTGCGCGGCCTGAAAAATGAGGTTCCTCTCATCCCACGGGATGGCCGGGTCGTTTCCGGTCAGCCTGATCCCGTCTCCAGACGCGGATCGGAATTCGAGAAGATCCGACAGATCCACCGCCTGGAAAAGAGTCCGGATATCGTGATAGCGATCATCCCGCTTCCTGAGGACCTCGATTCCGAGGTTGATTTTGGCAAAAGACCTAATCTTCATGGCGCAGCCACTTTTCTATCTCGTCCCAAGTCGCAACCGTATAATCTTTGTCTTCAAGAAACGCCAAACGAAAGGTCTCTTTTTTCGGGAGCTGGTTAAAATTCAAGCGCAAAACCTTTAAACTCCCGCTGTCTCCGGAATGGGTAAGGGCGATAAGCCGGGGAACCCGGCTATCAGGAAAAAATTGTCTGACTTCAAAACGGAGCCCGTCCCGCCGGCCGCGGATAACCCTGTTCCGGTCATCCTTCTCCACGTCCCAGCCGTGGAGTTCCTCAACTCTCCCGGTCAATAAAGAGGCCACTTCCTGAGGGCTCAAGGCGAATCCTAGGAACTTCACCATCGCTTCTTCACGGTCCGCACTCCAGTACTTTTTTTTGGAAGGCAAGACGAAATAACTCTCCTTCTCTTCTATAAAAAGGCTGGCGACAGCGCGGCCGAGCGGATCTTTGACATCGATACGGCCCTCGCTGGGGAGCACAAAAATAAATGAAAAGCGCGACTTTGCCGTCGTCCCATCCTGTGTCAGCCGCAAGGAGGCGTATCCCTCAACAGATTTCAGCTCGGGCGGCACGGGAGATAAGGAAGGCCGTGACGGATAACAGCCGCTTAGATAAATAATGACCACAAAGAGGAATGGCCGGGCCGAAGCCCTGGGCCGGAGAGGCCGGGTCATTCCTCTCCAATGAACCGCCAATCCCCCTCCTTTTTCCTTGCAGTCTTCAGGATAAATCTCAGTCCGCTAGTCCAGTTTAAACCCGTAGTCTTCAGTTTTCTTTTCCGATTCTTTCTTTGCCGCCGTTTCCTTCTTGCCGCTTTCAGGCGCCCCGTCCACCAGATGAAACCCGTAGTCATGCGTTTGCGGCTGGGCCTTCTTCCTGTTCTTCGCGTTCTTGCGCAAGAGCGGATAAAAAGGCGACCGGATTCTTTTTCCGAAACATGACAACTTCGGGTTGAGGACCAGCAGCAGGATAAACAACCCAAAAACAACCAAGATCCCGTATGCGCCCAGACTCATTGTTTTTCCTTTTTTAAAACGTCTGCAGCTATTATATGCCCCTCATTCGTCCGCAGTCAACGAA